>NZ_JBQQCE010000744.1:0-3053 GCF_052245645.1 Streptomyces sp. KR55
AGGCGGCGCAGGCCGGCAGCACGGTTCAGGGGCGGGCGACGCGGGCCGGTCACGCCGTCGAGCGTCGCGCGCCGCAGCCCGTGCGTACGGTCGTGCAGGCGGGGCTCCGGCATCCGCGGCCGCTGCTCGTCGCCGGGGCGGCCGTCGCGGTGGTCGTCGCGGCGGTGCTGCTGCGGCGACGGCAGGACGGGCGGTAGGGGCGCGCGCCCAGGCGCGACTTCGCACCGGACGCCGGCGCCAAGGCGGCCGAGACCGCCTGGCAGGGCTGGCTGAACGGAGTCTTCAGCCAGCCCTGAGCGCCCGGGACCGACTACGGGCGGAAGCGCAGCACCTGCGGATCGTGGTCGCTGATCTGGTCGTGGAACTCGGCGTTGATGTGCACGCTGTCGTACTCGAAGTCGCAGTCGCGCCGGATCGACGGGCTGATCAGGATCTGGTCCAGGACCTGGCTGTTGCCCTGGTAGACATACGAGTAACGCTCGCTCCTGGGCAGCGACTTGACCGCCGACCACAGCTCGCCGTCGCCCTCGAGGATCTCGGTGGTGCCGGAGAACTCGAAGTCGTTGATGTCGCCGAGCGTGACGACGTCCGCGCTCTTCTGCGTGTCCAGGATCTCCTTGACGAACGCGTTCACCGCGGTCGCCTGGAGGTGCCGCTGGGTCTCCGAGCTGCGTGTCGGCGGCTGGTACTGCGCGGTCAGACCCTGGTCGCCGCCCTTGGAGTTGAAGTGGTTGGCGATCACGAACACCGTCTCGCCGCGGAAGACGAACTCGCCGGCCAGCGGCTTGCGGCTGTTCGCCCACGCGGTGTACGCCGGGTCGATCCGGCCGGGGGAGGCGGTCAGCTGCGCCTTGCCGCGCACCTTGGTGACACCGACGGCGGTCGTCGCGTCGCCGCCCGCACGGTCGGTGAAGGACACCCGCTCCGGGTTGAACAGGAACACCTGGCGGATGTTGCCGCCCGGCTCGCCGCCGTCGGCGAGGTCGACCGGGTCGACGGAGCGCCACTCGTAGGCCGGGCCGCCCGCCGCGACGATCGCGTCGATCAGCTTGGTCATCGTCTGGTCGGCGGCGACCGTGCCGTCGTTCCGGGCGCCGTTGTTGTCCTGGATCTCCTCCAGGGACACGATGTCGGGTGACTGGAGGTTGTTCACGATCGCGGCGGCGTGCTCCTCGAACGTGGCGTCCGTCGGGTCCAGGTTCTCGACGTTGTAGGTGGCCACCGCAAGCTCGCCGCGCCGCTGCTTGCGGGTCGTCTCGCGCTCCGGGCCGCCCTGCTTCAGCGCGCCGATCTCGTTGGCGACGAGCGTGTAGCCGCCGAACTGGTTGTAGTCCAGCGGGCCGGTCGTAGTGCCGGTGAGGGCGTCGCCGACGTTCGAGTCCGGGAAGTCGGCGGCCTTGCCGAGGGACTGGATCTGGAGGCGGCCGGTGTTCTGCGAGGTGTACGAGCCGTAGACGGTGCCCCCGTGGCGGCTGGCGTTCTCCCGCGGCTTCACCGTGACCCACAGCTCGGTGTACGGGTCGGTGGCGCCGACCACACGGGTGTCGGCGACCTGGACGTTCATGCCCTCCAGGGACTCGTAGAAGTCCAGGGCGTACTGCGCCGGCCGCAGGGTGAGACCGTTGATCGAACCGTTCGCGGCGGTGTCGCCGGCCGGGGCGTACCGGGCGGGTACGGAGCGGGCGTCGACGACCGTCGGTGCCGGGACGGCGTTGCCGCCGGAAACGACCGTCACCGTCGGCCGGGTGATCTCCGTGAGGGACTGGTTGCCGGAGGAGGTGCCGCCCGGGACGTACTCCGAGACCGTGCCCGAGACCGTCACCGAGTCGCCGACGGCGACCTTCGGGGTCGAGCCGGTGAAGACGAAGATGCCCTCGCTGGTGGCCGCGTCGTCGTCCGGGGTCGGGTCCTGGATCCAGAAGCCTCTCGACGACCCGTAGGTCCGCACACCGGTGACGATTCCGGCCACGTCCGTGACCTGCTGACCGGCGTACGGGGATATTCGGGTGCTGCCCTGGATGTCACGGATGCGCACGCTGTCCGCGTGCGCGGGCGAGGTGAGGACGACGACGGATGCCGCGGAGCAGACGGCGGCGACGGTGAGCGCGGCAAGGCGCGCGGAAGACTTGCTCGGCAACGGGATCCCTCCGGGGACATACGTGGGCGCCAGGACGAGGGTGGAGCATGTACAGGCATGGCGACGCGCGTAGAAACAGTGAACGGAGTGAACAGTTGTCCTCTCGGTTTCTACGCGCGTCAATTTCCAGCCTGCGCGGGCCAGTTGTCAAGGTTTCGGCCATGTACGGGGCCTGGCGAGGAGATGAACCGGGCGGCATCGGTGGAAATCCGTCTAGGCTGAGCGGCTGAGCCGTATGTCGCCCTAGGAGAACCTCCCGATGTCTGACAGCGCCCCCCTGCCGCCGGTCCGGCCGACCTCCGAAGCGGAGCTGGCGCGTGACGCGCTGTCCACGCCGCTGCTGTCCCGGGCCGCTCGGCTCGCCCGCTGGGCCGGGCCGGAGACCCGCGTGGACGCCGGAGGCGGGCTGGTCGACGAGCAGCTGCCGGCCGCGGCCGAGGCGCTGGGGCTGAGCGGGGACGACGCCGCGGCGCTGGCCAGCGAGGCCTGGCGGGTGGCCGTGGACACCGGGCTCGTCGAGGTCGTCGACGAGGCGGCCGGCACGGTCGTGGCGGGCGCGGAGCTGGCCCTGCTCACCGGCGGTTCGCCGCACGACGTGCTCGGCGTGTGGCTGGCCGCCCTGGAGACGGTGCTCGCCGACGCGAGCGTGCCCGACCTCGACGATCTGGTCGACGCCATGGACGAGGGCGGCCGGGTCGACTTCTCCTCGCTGGACTGGGACCCGCAGGCGGAGGCCGAGTTCCTCGACGAGGTGCTCGGCTACCTCTACCTGGTGTCCGTCAGCGAGGACGGGCCGGGGCCGGCACCCGTGCCGCTGCCCGCGCTCGCCGCGTCGGTGATCGTCCCCGGCGACCTGGCGGAGCCCACGAACGCCATGCTGGAGCAGGTGTCCGACGCGATGATGCGGCTGGACGAC
>NZ_JBQQCE010000745.1:0-3051 GCF_052245645.1 Streptomyces sp. KR55
ATCCAGGGGCGCGTGGTGGCCGTGACGGCCGTGCTGCTCGCCGTACTCATCGTCGTCATGGGTATCAGCCTGACCACCGGTGACTTCGCCCTGTCCGTCGGAGAGGTCCTGCGGGCGCTCATCGGCAACGGAGATGCCGGCGCCGACTTCATCGTCAACACCCTGCGCATGCCACGTCTGGTGACCGCGGTGTGCGTCGGAGCGGCGCTCGCGGTCAGCGGGGGGATCCTGCAGACCCTGACCGGCAACGCCCTCGGCAGCCCCGACTTCATCGGCTTCACCAACGGGTCGGCCGTCGGCGCGCTGGTGGTCATCATCGTGATGCACGGCAGCATGACTCAGATCGCGCTGGGCGCCCTGATCGGCGGTCTGGCCACCGCCGCCGTGGTGTACCTGCTCATGATCGGGCGGGGGTTGCAGGGTTTCCGGCTGGTCGTCATCGGCATCGGGGTCAGCGCTCTGCTGCTCGCCGTCAACTCCTACCTGATCACCCGGGCGACCTGGCAGGAGGCGCTGGAGGCCCAGGCGTGGCTCATCGGCAGCCTGAACAACCGCGGTTGGACCCACGCCAACGCCATCGGCCTCGCTGTCGTCGTGCTCCTCCCGCTCGCCTTCATGCTGGCCCGTCGCCTGTCCATGGTGGAGATGGGTGACCTCACGGCGACCGCGCTCGGCGTCAGCGTGACGCGTACCCGCACCGTCCTGCTGGTCATCAGCGTCGCTCTGGCCGCGTTCGCCACCGCGGTGACCGGCCCCATCTGGTTCATCGCCCTGGCAGCACCCCAACTCGCCCGCAGGCTGACCGGGGCCTCCGGCCCGGCTCTCGTGCCCACCGCCCTCATGGGTGCCGTCCTGCTGACGGCGAGCGACCTCGCCGTACAGCGCCTCTTCGCCCCCGCCCTCCTCCCGGTGGGTACGGCCACCGGCACCATCGGCGGCCTGTACCTGATCTGGCTGCTGGTCACCGAGTCCCGAAAGAGCCGCGCATGACAGGAACGAACACCCCGGCGCCCCGCCTGCGAGCCGAGAACCTGACGCTGTCGTACGACCAGCGGACCGTCGCCACCGGCCTCGGCGTCGACATCCCCGACCACTCCTTCACCGTGATCATCGGGCCGAACGCCTGCGGCAAGTCCACCCTGCTCAAGGCGCTGGCACGGATGCTCAAGCCCAAGGCGGGGGAGGTCTACCTGGACGGGGCCGCCATCGCCTCCTATCGCACCCGCGAGGTCGCCCGCCGGCTCGGGCTGCTCCCGCAGTCGTCGACCGCGCCCGGCGGCATCACGGTGGGCGACCTGGTGGCCCGCGGACGCTACCCCCACCAGCGGCTGCTGAAGCAGTGGTCCGCCGAGGACGAGGACGCCGTCACCGAGGCGATGCGGCAGACCGGCGTACTCGAACTCGCCGACCGGCCCGTCGACGACCTCTCCGGTGGCCAGCGCCAGCGAGTCTGGCTCGCCATGGTGCTCGCCCAGCAGACCCCCATCCTGCTGCTGGACGAGCCCACCACCTTCCTGGACATCGCGCACCAAGTAGAGGTCCTGGACCTGTGCGCGGCCCTGCATGCGCGCAAGGGACACACCGTCGTCGCCGTCCTGCACGACCTGAACCAGGCGTGCCGCTACGCCACCCACCTCATCGTCATGCGACCCGGTGGCGAGGTCGCGGCCGAGGGCGACCCGGCGAGCGTCATGACGGCCGAGCTGATCGAGGACGTGTTCGGCCTGCCCTGCCGCATCATCGACGACCCGGAAACCGGTACGCCACTGATGGTGCCCGCCGCGCCCAAACGCCCCGCCCCCGACGACTCGTCCGCGAGCGTCATGGTCGACCTCTCTCAGGGACACCGCTGATGCTCTGTACGCGCCTGACGAACGCCCGCTTCCTCACCATGGACCCCGGCCACCCCGTCGCCCACGACCTGGGCATCTGGCGGGGCCGGATCGTCGGCCTGGACGAGGCCGTGACCTCCCTGCCCGCCCGTGAGGTGATCGACCTGCAGGGCGCCACCGTGCTGCCCGGCTTCATCGACGCCCACGTTCACCTGGCGTGGACCGGCTTCAAGCAGAACACTCCGAGCATCGCGGGTCTCACGCGGATCGACGACGTGCTCGCCGCCGTGGAGGAGGCCGTCTCCCGGCAGTGTTCACCCGGCGCTTGGGTGAGCATCGCGGGCTACGACCAGCGGGCCCTCGGCCGCCACCTGACCGCCGCCGAACTGGACAAGGTCAGCTACGGCCGCAAGGTGTTCATGATGCACGACTCCGGGCACGGCTGCGTCGTCAACTCCGCCGTGCTCGACCTGCTCCCCGCCGACATCCCGCACGAGAACGGCTTCCTCGCCGAGGGCGCCATGGGAGCGGCGCGGGCGCTGCGCCTGCCGTACTCCCAGGAAGAACTGGCCCAGGCGATCGGGCGCGCAGCCCGGACCTGCCTGTCCGAGGGCGTCACCGCCTGCGCCGAGGCCGGCATCGGTGGCACTCTCTTCGGCCACAGCCCCGTCGAACTGGGCGCCTACCAACTCGCCCGAGAGAAGGGCCTGTTGCCGCTGCGCGTGCAGCTCATGGTGTCCGCGGACCGGCTGCGCCCGGTCGCCGCGCACGAGGCCGACGGCATTCCCCGGGCCCTCGACCTCGGCCTGCGCACCGGATTCGGCGACGACTGGCTCTCCGTGGGAGCGCTGAAGATCTACACCGACGGCGGCATGATGGCCCGGACCGCCGCGCTCAGCAGTCCGTACGAAGGGCTGGACCACACGGGCCAGTTGCAGGACGACCCGGACGTGCTCGCGGACATGATCGTGGACGGCCACCTCGCCGGGTGGCAGCTCGCCGTCCACGCGATCGGCGACCGCGCGGCCGACGTCGCCCTCGACGCCCTGGAACGGGCCCAGCGCCTCCGGCCGCGCCCCGGCGCCCGGCACCGCATCGAGCACGCCGGCCTGATCCGCCCCGACCAGCTCCCGCGCTTCGCGCAGCTCGGCATCAGTGCGGTCGTCCAGCCCAACTTCCTGCGCTACTTCGGCGACGACTACGCGGCGATCATGGGCGA
>NZ_JBQQCE010000746.1:0-3050 GCF_052245645.1 Streptomyces sp. KR55
GGGTGCCGACGGTGTCCTCACCGCGCTGCGGGAGGACTGGCACCTGCTGACCCTGGAGGAGGAGCTCGCCCGCGAGCGGGCGCTGGTGGCCATGTACGCCGAGGCCCTGGAGGCGATGACGAGGTCCCGGGACCTGTACCGGGAGGCCGCCGAGCGGGCCCACGAGGCGCTGGCCGTCTACCGCGAGTCGTCCCCCGCCCTGCCGGAACCGCCGGCGACGGAGCCACCGCAGGAGGTGTCCTCCGGTTCCCCGCTCCAGCAGTTGACGCGCTCTTTCGGACGTTTCAAGGCGACCGCGAAGTTCCGGCGTCCGGCGTCGTCCGCGGAACCGGACGGTGCCGGGGGCGGTTCCGGCGGCTGAGGCGCCGTCACAGGCGCCTTCCGGTCATCGGCATAGTCGTACGGGGTGTGCCGATAGGTCACAAACGGCATAACGGAGGCAATATCAGGGCGGAATCCGGGAATTCAAGGAAGGGCGCGTCCACCGGCGGCGCACCGGACCGAGGAGGGCCCGTGGATTCCACCACAGCAGTGCTCGCCGTGATCGCCGTGATCCTCGCCGTCGTGCTCGCCGCGGCCGTCGGGCTGCTGGTGCGGCTGGTCCGGGCCCGGCGCGGACTGCGGCGCGCCGGGCTGCCGACCGGGCCGCCCTGGGTGTTCTGGGGGGCCGTCCTGTACTTCGTGCTCCCGGCCGATCTGCTGCCCGATCCGGTGTACCTCGACGACGTCGGCGCACTGCTCCTGGCCCTGCGCACACTGCGCACGCCCCTGACCGCACGAGACCACCGCACCGCGCCGGCAGGCCGCCCGGCCGACCCCGCCTGACCTCCAACTGCCCACGTTCCACGACAGATCCACGCCCTGTTGCGGCTGCTCGGGGGCGACGCCGGGCCCGCGCGCCCGCCATCACCCCCATGTGCTCCCCCGGCCGCCCGGGGTGCCGTGCTGTGCATCACGACCAGTCAACCGGAAGACGCCGTCCTCCGTCTCAGGTTCAGAGCGGCCAACTCGCCCGCCACTACGGAGCGTAAGGAAACCATTCACCCGTTCGAATCGTATAAGTCCATGGAAAGCCCCGGAGATCCACGGGCGAAGCGACGACACGGCAGGCCGGCGGCCTGGCCGGGGCAGCACCGAAGAGGGAGAGACGATGCAACCGTTCGCGCTCAACTACGCACGCCCGGCGGCGGAGTTGGATGTCGCCACTCCGTACTCCTACGATCCCGGCCTGCAGTTGAACGTGCTGTTCGACGGCCGGATCGCCGCCAGCGATCTCGCGTTGCTCAGAGAGCTGGGGACCACGACGTCCACCGCGGGCTCGAAGACGCACTTCGACGACTGAACACGGACCGTCGACGATGACCGTACTGATCCTGACGTGTGACCAGGACGTGACGGCGGACATGGTGGTCGTCCACCTCAACGCGTCCGGAGTCCCGGTGGTCCGCCTCGATCCCGCCGACCTGACCGGCGGCGCCGCACTGTCGGGCGAGTATGTGCACGGTGCCTTCCGCGGGCATCTGTGGTCCGCGGGCCGACTGGTGAGCATGGACGGGCTGCGGTCCGTGTGGGTGCGCCGGCCGGGAACTCCGGCCACGCGGGTGGCCGAGCCGTCCGCGTGGCTCACCGAGGAGTCCTCGCAGGCGCTGTACGGCATGCTGCGCAGCTCCACCGCCCGCTGGATGAACCATCCGGACGCGGCCCGCCGCGCCCGGTACAAGCCCTGGCAGCTCCGCCTCGCCCAGCGCAGCGGACTGCCGGTGCCGGCCACACTGATCACGACCTTCCCGCAGGCCGCCCGGGATTTCGCCGAACGCTTCCCCGACCTCGTCGTCAAACCCGTCTCCGGCGCGCAGCCGCAGGAGCCGCCGAGGGCGGTGCCGACCAGCCGGGTGGCTCCGGACACCGACTTCGCCGCGGTCGCCTTCGGCCCGACCCTGCTGCAACGGCGGATCGCCAAGCGGGCCGACATCCGGCTCACCGTGGTCGGCGAGCGGATGCTGGCCGCCCGCAAGGCGACCGCCCCCGACGCCGACCCGGACGAGATCGACGTCCGCTTCGCCACGGACGACCGGCCCTGGCGCCCCTCCGACGTCCCCGCCCGGATCGCCGACGGCGTCCGCACATACGTCCGGGACGCGGAACTGTCCTACGGCGCCTTCGACTTCGTGGAGGACGCCGACGGGACGTGGTGGTTCCTGGAGTGCAACCAGTCCGGACAGTTCGGCTTCGTGGAGGTGGACACGGGCCAGCCGATCGCCCGCACCATCGCGGAGTGGCTGGCCCGGCCCGCCGCGGACCGGCCGAACCGGGTCAACGGCACGGGCACCAGGGTTCCTTGACGCTACGGGCGGCCCCGCGGAGGGCGTCACCCGGCCAGCGACAGACCGCTCTCCCCGTCCGGGTCCGGCGCGCTTCCGCCGGCCAGCAGGGCGTCCGCCCGGGCGATCGCCTCGCGGATGCAGGTCGCGCCCGTCAGGACGCACAGGGTGTGACTGACGTCCGCCAACTCCCGTGCCCTCGTCGGCGTCTCCCTCTCCGCCTGAGCGATGCGCAGCGATGCGTACCTGGTCAGCAGCCTCCTGACGACCTTCGGGTCCGGAACAAGCACGGGGCGCCCCTCTCTCGACTTTTGCGCACCGTATGCCCGGACGGAGCCGGACCATTCGTCTTCTTGGGTGCCCGGCACCCATTTGACGCAAAACCGTCGCCCACCGCACAGGTGTCCGGCCCTTCCGTCGGACGGTCAGGCGACCTGGCCGCTGTGCAGTGCCGCATAGGCGCCGCCCCGGCGCAGCAGTTCCTCGTGCGTGCCGATCTCCTGGATGCGGCCGTCGGCCATCACCACGATCCGGTCCGCGCCCCGTACGGTGGACAGCCGGTGCGCGACCACGAACGTGGTGCGTCCGTGCAGCAGCCGGGCGAGGGCCTGCTGGACAAGCGCCTCGGAGCGGGTGTCCAGCGCCGAGGTCGCCTCGTCCAGCACCAGCACCCTGGGATCCCTGATCAGGGCGCGGGCGATGGCCAGCCGCTGCCGCTGCCCGCCGGAC
>NZ_JBQQCE010000747.1:0-3044 GCF_052245645.1 Streptomyces sp. KR55
CAGGTCGTGCAGCCGCTCGGCGAACGCGGCCAGCCACCGCAGGGTCTCCTGGTCGGCCCAGTGGGCGTCGTCGATCAGCAGCACCAGCGGCCACTCCCGCTTGGCCAGCCGGCGCACGGCGGCGACCAGTCCGTCGCACACGCCCTGCGGGTCGGCCTGCCGCCCGCCGGGATCCGCTATGCCGAGGGCGGGGCCGGCGATGTCGTACCAGTCGCCGAGGTACTCACGGGCCTCCTCGGGCAGCAGCGACACGAGGGCGGGCTGGAGCAGTTGGCGTACGACGTTGAAGGGGACGGACCGGAGGGTCTCGCCGCCGCGGGCCGACCACACCGTGCAGCCGCGCTGCTCGGCGATGCGGCGCGTCTCGGCGAGCAGCGCGGTCTTGCCGAGACCGGCCTCGCCCCGGAACATCAGCAGGCCGCCCGAGGACGAGCGGTCGGCGCACAGCGTGTCGACCGCCCGGGCGACGGCGGCGACTTCGTCGTCGCGCTCCCACAGGGATCCCGAGGCGGCCGCCGTCGGCCCTACCTCCGTCATCCCGCTACCTCCCCAAGTCGCCCGAACGACGTACAGGCCCGAGCGTAGCCGCCCCGTTGCCCGAGCGGTGGCCGGTCGGGCGACCTGTTGCCGTGTCGGGTGACACCGGGTGCCGCGGCACGGACGGTCGACGCGAAGGTTCTGTGTCCGGCTCCCCTGTGGCGTCACCGACCGTCAATACTCTTGGGAATGAAGGCGACTTTCCAGGATCAGGGCACGGTTCGGTCCCGGCGGGCCCTGGTCGCGGGATCGGTGGGCAACTTCATCGAGTGGTACGAGTTCGGCGTCTACGGCTACTTCGCCACGATCATCGCGGCACGCTTCTTCACCCCCGAGGGGGGCAGCGAGGTCGAGGCGCTGGTGAAGACGTACGCAGCGTTCGCGCTGGCGTTCTTCTTCCGGCCCGTCGGCGCGGCGCTGTTCGGGCGGCTGGGTGACCGGATCGGCCGCCGTCCGGTGCTGATCCTGGTGATCGGGCTGATGACGGGCGCGACGACACTGATCGGTGTGCTGCCGACGTATGACACGGTCGGTGCTCTGGCGCCCTGGCTGCTCACCTTTCTGAGGGTGCTTCAGGGGCTCTCCGCGGGCGGGGAGTTCGGTGGGGCGGTGGCGGTGATGACGGAGTTCGCTCCGCCGGGGCGGCGTGGGCTGTACGGGTCCTGGCAGTCGTTCACGGTGGCGCTGGGGCTGCTGGCTGGTGCGGGGGCGGCGGCACTGCTGGCCACTGTGCTGACGGAGGATCAGCTGGGCGACTGGGGCTGGCGGCTGCCGTTCCTGCTGACGCTTCCGCTGGGGCTGGGCGCGCTGTGGCTCAGGCTGCGGCTGGACGAGACGCCGGCCTTCCGCCACGAGCGCGAGGTGGCGCCGGAGAGTCCGCCCGCGCGTGAGGTCGTGCGGGCGATCGCGCTCGGTGCGGGGCGGATCATGGGCTGGGCGGCGGCCGGGTACACCTTCCTGGTCGTGCTGCCGTCCTACCTGCAGAGCACGCTCGACGCGAGTTTCCAGCAGGCGCTGATCGCCACGGTGCTGGCCAATCTCGGCTTCGCGGTGACGATCGTCCCGGCGGGGCTGCTCAGCGACCGGGTGGGGCGGCGGGCCGTGATGCTGACGGGGGCGCTGCTCGTGGTGGTCCTCGCCGTTCCGCTGCTGAACCTTCTTCAGGACCCCGGCGGGTCGAACGCGGTGAAGGGCGCGGCGGTGTTCGGTGCGGGGGCGGTCGTGGGACTGATGGCGGGTCCCGGCCCGGCGATGCTGTCGGAGATGTTCCCGACGACCGTGCGCTACACCGGCCTGGGACTCGCCTACGCCCTGTCCAATGCCGTGTTCTCGGGCTGTGCCGGGCTCATCATCACGGAGACGATCGAACGGACCGGAAACGTGGACATCCCCGCGTACTACGCGGCGGCCACCTGCGCGGTGAGCGTGCTGGCCCTCGCCACGGTTCCGGTGAAAGGCGATGAGAGGAAGGCGAGTTGACCGGATGCGGGTGATCGGGCTGATGTCCGGCACGTCGTACGACGCCATCGACGCGGCGGCGGCCGAGTTGAGCCTCGTCGGTGACAGCCTGGTACTGAAGCCGCTCGGCATGGTGAGCGAGGCGTACGGCGACAAGCTGCGGGCGGCGCTCGCGGCGGCGCTGCCGCCGGGGTCCGTCTCGATGGCCGAGGTGTGCCGGCTGGACACGCGGATCGGGCAGGCCTTCGCGGCGGCGGCCGTCCGGGCCGACCGTGAACTGTGCGACGGGCGGGCCGAGTTGGTCGCCTCGCACGGGCAGACCGTCTTCCACTGGGTGGACGAGGGCCGGGTGCACGGCACGTTGCAGCTCGGGCAGCCCGCGTGGATCGCCGAGGCCACGGGCCTGCCCGTGGTCGCCGACTTCCGGCCCCGGGACATCGCCGCCGGGGGCCAGGGGGCACCGCTGGTGAGCCTGGTCGACCTGCTGTGGCTGCGCAGCCGGCCGGGCACGCCGGTCGCCCTGAACCTCGGCGGGATCGCCAACCTCACCGCGCCCGACGGAACCGCCTTCGACACGGGGCCGGGGTGTGCGCTGATCGACGCGGCGGCGCACGGGTTCAGCGGCGGGCAGCTGGCGTACGACGTGGACGGTGCCCTGGCCGCCCGCGGCCGGGTCCATCCGGTGCTGCTCGACCGGCTGCTGGCGGAGCCGTACTACGTGCTGCCCGCGCCCAAGACGACCGGCAAGGAGCTGTTCCACGTCGGCTATCTGCACACGGCCCTGGCCGGCGTCGGAACGCTGCCCGCCGAGGATGTGATCGCGACGCTCACCGAGCTCACCGCCCGCACGGTCGCCGACGCCGTGCGCGCGGTGGGGGCCACTGAGGTGATCGCGTCCGGTGGCGGAGCCCGGAACCCGGTGCTGATGGCCATGCTCGGCGATCAGCTGCCGGGCGTGCCGGTGCGCGCCTCCGACGAGCTCGGGCTGCCCGCGGACGCCAAGGAGGCGTACGCGTTCGCGGTGCTGGGGTTCCTGACGGCGCACGGTC
>NZ_JBQQCE010000748.1:0-3028 GCF_052245645.1 Streptomyces sp. KR55
CGTTGCCGCCGTCCATGCGCAGCGGCGTGATCGTGTAGCCGTCGCCCGCGTCGGCGCGCTGGCCGGTCTGCTTGCCGGTGGCCAGGTCGAAGACGACGATCTCGTTGGTCCGGCTGTACTCACCGGAACCGTCGTGCTCCTCGGTCGGCAGGTACAGCCGGTCGTTGCCGATCGCGATACCGGAGCAGTCCTCGATCCGGGTGATGCCGTCGCACTCGGCGGCGTAGTTGTCGCCCGGCGCGGAGATACGGGTGAGCAGCTTGCCGGTCTTGTTGTCGATGGAGAAGAAGTCCGAGATGCCGCTGCCGTCGCCCGCGGAGTCGCCCACGTCGGCCGCGACGACCAGCGGGTCGGTCGACACGACGCTGGCGTACTCGATGCCCCTGGCCATCTTGTACTCGGAGATCACCTTCCCGGACTTCGGGTCGATGGTCTGGATGTGCAGCTCGCGTGCGTCGTACGAACCGCACTTGCGGACGGCGACGAGCTTGGCGCCGCCGCCGTACCCGGAGTCGTAGCAGGTGTCCGCCGGCTTCGGCGTCCACAGCGCGTCGCCGGTGGCGAGGTCGAAGGCGGCACCGCCACTGGAGCTGCCGACGGCGACCGTGTTCGCGCTGACGGTGACGTTGTCGAAGCTGATCGGCTGGTCACCGGAGGTGGCGGTCTTGGTCCACAGCTTCTTGCCCGTGTCGAGGTCGATCGCCGCGACCTGGCTGCAGCCCTCGGAGGAGTTCTTGGCGGGCATCTTCGGCTGGAAGAGGACGGCCGTCTTGTTGTCCTGGGAGACATGCCGGCCGGCCTCGCAGACCGGGCCGGGCAGCGGGATCGTCCACAGCTTGGTGCCCTTGTCGGGGTCGTAGCCGACGATCTCGGCGATGCCGCTCTTGGCGTACACCTTGTCGGTGAGCCAGGAGCCCTCGACCACGACGCTGTCGTCCTTGGCGACCTCGGGCTGCGGGATCTGGAACAGCACCTTGGAGCTGGGGTCGGACGGCACCTTCTCCGAGCCCTTGGAGGAGCTGCCGCCGGTGCCGCCCTTGCCGTCGCCGGTGCCGCCGCTGGAGCTCGCGGTGTCGTTCTTGCCCTCGTCGCCGGCGGAGTTCGCGTACCAGACGCCGCCGCCGATGATCACGGCGATCGCGACGACGGCCGCGACGATGATGAGCAGCTGCGCGTTGAGCTTCCGGCCGCCCCCGGCCGGCCCGCCGGCCTGCAGGTGCATCGGCTGCTGCGGGTAGCCGTAACCGGGCTGCTGGCCGTACGGGTTCGGCTGCTGGCCCGGGTAGCCGTACGGGCTCTGGCTCGGCTGCTGGCCGGGGTAGCCGTAGCCGGGCTGCGGCGGGCCCTGGGGCGGCTGCTGCGGTGCGGCGGCGGGCGCCTGCGGGTAGCCGTAGCCGGGCTGTCCCTGCGGAGGCTGCGGGGGTTGCGCGGGCTGCTGGGCCGGCGGCGGGGGCGTCTGCGGGGACTGGGGCGCGCCGAAGCCGGGTGGCTGCTGCGGGGGCTGGTTCTGGGGGGACTGCGGGGCGCCGTAACCTCCCCCCTGCGGGGGCTGGTTGGGCGGCGGGGGCGGCGGCTGGGTCATGACGTGGGTACCTCGGATGAACGGGGACGGAGGAAGTCGGGGGAGCGCGTCACTTGCCGTAGGCGAGCATCAGCTTCTCCTTCGCCTCGTCGTCGCCGGACAGGCGCGTGGAGGAGAGGTAGAAGCGGCCGTCCACCCAGGCGATGTCCCGCGAGAAGAAGCTGTCCTCGACGTCCGCCGCACCGGCGGGGTTCTGCAGGAGCTTCGCCGGCTTGTGGCTGCTGCCGGTCGTCGGGATCGACACGATCTGGCCGCCGGCGTCGTACGACGCCTCGACGTAGGCGATGAGCTTGCCGCCCTCGGTCTTCAGCGGCAGCATCGACTCGTCCGCGGGGGACTTGACGCGCCACTTCTCCTTGCCGTTGGCGAGGTTGATCGCGACGATCTCGTTGGCGCCGCTGGTGGCCTCGGTGGGCAGGTAGAGCGTGTTCGCGTCGGCAGCGACGCCCACGCAGCCGGTCAGGTCGCGCTGGAGGACGGACCAGCCGCACTCGGGGGCGAAGTCCTCGTCGACGCCGACCTGGGAGCGGAACCCGCCCTTGGCGTCGAGCGTGGAGATGTTCCAGGCGTCCTTGTCGTCGTTGGTGCTGTAGACGACCAGCGGGTCCACGGAGTAAGTGCGGGCGACCCGCCAGCCCTTGTCGAACTTCTGGGTCCACAGGACCCGGCCGGTGCGCGGGTCCAGCTCCTGGATCTCGTCGTGCTCGTTCGACGTGGCCGCACCGCAGGACGCGACGGAGATCAGCCGGCTGCCGCCCGCGAACGCGGACGGGAAGCAGGCGTCGCCGTACTTCTTCTTGTCGAACAGCTTGTCGCCGCTGGCCATGTCGTACGCCGTGCCGGACTGCGAGCGGCCCACCATCAGCGTGTTGCCGGTCAGCGACAGCTCGATGGTGAGCGCGCTGTCGAACAGCGCGCCGTCGGCGACCTCACCGCTCCAGCCCTTCGCGCCGGTGTTGAGGTCGACCTGCTGGATCTGGTTGCACTTGGCGCGGTCACTGGCGCCGTTCATGTACGCCACGACGATCTTGTCGTCGGCCGTCTTCTGCGGGGTGACCGCGCAGATCTTCTGCGGGAAGGTGATGGGGTCCCACGTGGGGTTGCCGTCACCGACGTTGAAGGCGAGGAGCTGCTTGTACGCCGCCTTCACCGCCGCCTTGTCGGTGATCCACATACCGGGGGCGTCGGCGCCGGAACCGGGCGCGTCGGGCGCCTCCTTGTACCAGAGCACCTTCGCCTCGCCCGCCTGGCGGCCCGCGTTGAGGTCCTCCGGGTCCTCGCCGCCGTCACCGCTTCCGTCCCCAGGGTTGACCGGGTCGTCGGAGGCGGTGGGCTTGGCGTCGTCGCTCGGCCCGGCGACCGGCTTCTTCTTCCCGTCGTCGTCACCGCCGCTGGTCACCGCGAACACGGTGCCGCCGATGACGAGCAGCGCCGCCACCGCGGCAC
>NZ_JBQQCE010000749.1:0-3008 GCF_052245645.1 Streptomyces sp. KR55
ACGGCTCTTCACTCACTCCCACGCCGTCAAGGAAGACCCATACAGACACCGCCCCGGCCCCCACCGAGGAGCCGCAGGCCAGACCGACTCACGCCTTGACAGCGTCAACCCTCATGGGTGCCGTTTCGCCTTCCGGCGTGACGTCCCTCCTTCCGGAGAACGCCGGCTACTGGTCACGTGTGTATGGGACGGTGATGACCGGGCAGCGTGCGTGGTGCAGTACGCCCTGGCTGACGGAGCCCAGCAGCATACCGGTGAAGCCGCCGTGCCCGCGGGTGCCCACGACCAAGCCGAGGGCGTTTTCGGATGCCTTGGTGAGGACCTGTACGGGGTGGCCTCTCACGACCTCCTGGTGCAGTTCCACCTTCGGATGGGCGGCGGTACGCACCGTAACCGTCTCTGACAGCAGCCGGCGGCATTCCTGGACGGCCGCGTCCTCGTCGAGGACTCCGAGCCGCGGAGGGTGCCACACGTACAGGGCCCGCAGGGCCGCGCCGCGTAGGGCGGCCTCCTCCAAGGCGAAGTCGACGGCGGCCGCGGACTGAGGGCTCCCGTCGACCCCGACGACGAAATGCGGCGACTGCTGGGTTGTGATGTGCTCCCACTCCGGTACGACCACCACCGGGCAGGGCGCGTGGGAGATGAGCGGCAGGGCGACAGCGGCGGAGGAGAAAAGCTCCTGGGCGGCGCTCAGGTGCCAGGAACCGAGCACGACCTCGGTGGCGTCCTGCGCGTGCTCGCGCAGCACCCAGGCCGGATGCCCTTCCGCCAGCAGTCCGGACACCGGTACCTGCGGATGGCGGGACTCGACGAAGGCCACCGCCTCCCTCAGGGCGCGATCCCCTGTCGCGTGCAGTTCCGCGTTCCACTTCTCCCAGGACGGCCGCCCGCCCGTCGGCCGGTACCCGGGGGTCGGCACGTTCTGCGCGAGGACCAGCAGCAGTGGCAGGCGGCGCCGGTGCGCCTCGTCGGCAGCCCAGGCGAGCGCCGTGCGTCTCGCCGGATCGGGGTCGACGCCGGCCACGATGGGTTTACGTTCTTCTGTATGCGTCATCGCCGACTCCCAGTGGTCTCTTCCACCGGCATGTCAGCCCTCGTGCCGGCCGGCGCTGGTGCCGGTCACCGCGGCCGACTCCGTCTCCTCCGGCGCGACGGGTGCGTCTACAGGCCCTGGGAGAGCAGGAGTTCGTGGGCCAGTCGCGCGCCGCGTTCCGCTTCCTCGGGCGGAACGTCCTCCGACGGGATGTTCTCCAAGCCACGGGCGAGTGCCCGGACGGCCTCGGCCAGGGTCGCGACCTGTTCTTCCAGCCGGCTCAGTCGGGCCTCCGGCCCGGGCGCGGCATCGGGTTGAGGGGAACGGTTCTGCGTCATGTCGTGCTCCCTAACGAGGTGATGACGGGCCGGACCCGGTGGGGCATCTGTCGTCACGCCGGTGAGGTGCCACACGTTGGTTCTTCAACCGGACGCTCCCCGTGCCGGACGCTCGTCGTTGACTTCGTGCCCGGTCAACGACCTGCGCCCGATGACTGAGCGGCGCAAACCAGTTGTCACTCTGAGTGACCGTCAGCTCCTGGCCCCCACCTCGCCGGGGCGTCGCCATGCTGGTACCTAGCTCGTGCGTAGAGCTCGGTCAGGCAGTCGGTTGGAGGAGGAGTGCGCGGATGTCGTGCGGAAGTTGCTCCAGTGCCGCCTCCAGTTGCCCGGGCGAGACGTGTCCGCGTATGACGGCGGTGACTGCGGGAGCGATCCGGGGCACGTCATCGGCAGCGACCTTCGCTTCCTGGACGAAGCGGTTCACGTAGCCTTCGCGGTCGTACTTGATCGGTACGGTGCTGGGGTCCCAGCCGTCGTAGTAGGCGCCCCGCAGCAGGTCGGGGAGCTGCGCGGCGAAGTGGGCGGCCACGTCGATGGTGACCCGGTCGCGGAGCGTGTGCAGCCAGGTGCGCAGCACCCGGTGGGCGAGGTGGCGGTCCTCGGTGCCCAGGGCTTCGGACACCGCTTTCAGCCAGATGTTGGCGGTGTGGATGGCGTGCTCGAAGTCGGGTGGATGTGTGGGAGGCATCGGTCTTGCCCTTCGGGTCTTCCATGGCGCCCATGCGCTTCCGGGATTGCCGCGTCTCCGGGCGGGCGGTGTTCGGCACTGGGAACGGTCGGCTCGATCGATCAGAAGTGGCGAGGGCGCGGGTGGCACCTGCCCGGTGGCGTACCGCATGCGCAGCAGGAGGTGCACGCGGTGGCTTCTCTTTACTGCCCTGGCCTCCATGCTAGGGCGGACGGAACCGGTTGGCAGCCGCGCCACAGCACGGCATCGCGAGGACCGCAGGCCGAGGACCACCTCCGGCAGCACCCGCCGGGAGCGGAGGGGAACCGCCGTCGTGAAGTCGGGCTCGCAGGAGGGCGCCACCGTGCGGACCCGGGTCGACCGGGGCGGGACCATCACCAGCCCGCTGATGACCGACAGGCAGACGGCGAGGCCGAGGAACGCTGCACGGAGTCATCGCGCCGTTCCCATCGGATGCGCAGGCGGCGGAAGCCGTGCAGCCAGGAGATCGTGCATTCGACGACATAACGGAAGATGCCCAGGCCGGAGCCGTGTGGCTGGCCTCGCTCCGCGATCATGGGGCGGATGCCGCGGGCCCACAGCAGCCGCCGGTACTCCGTCGACAGCGGTACGGCCACCGCCCGCACGCTGACCTTCTGGTGGAAGCCGGAGCTGTCAGGGGGCATCCCTGCGCTGGACCGGGATATGGGTGATCCTCGGCCTCGAGGAGGCCTGACCTTGGTGCCTGGCCGCGGCGACCGCCGCGCTCGGGGGTGTAGGCACCCCCGCATCAGGGCCGCCTGAGCGCAGCAGCTCCCGCCATTCCTCCGTGCTCCGGGTGACCGGCTCCGTCGTGGCGATGAAGTCCTCCAGCACGGCCAGGAACCGCTGCGGATCAGTGTGGAACGGGAAGTGGCCCGCGCCCTCGAAAACCTCCATGCGGCTGCCGGGCATCGCCGCGTGTGCC
>NZ_JBQQCE010000075.1:0-27605 GCF_052245645.1 Streptomyces sp. KR55
GTGCTCGCCGGCACCGTGGAGACCGCCGTCAACGCGCTGTGGGACGCGGCGCCCCTGGTCGGCGACCGGATCGCGGTGGTCGGCGGGGGCATGGTCGGCTGCTCGGTGGCTGCGCTGCTGGCCCGGTTCCCCGGCGTGCGCGTCCAGTTGGTCGACGCCGACCCCGGCAGAGCCAAGGTCGCCGAGGCGCTCGGCGTCGACTTCGCGTCACCCGAGGACGCGCTCGGCGAGTGCGACCTCGTCGTCCACGCCAGCGCGACGGAGCAGGGACTCGCCCGTTCCCTGGAACTCCTCACCGCCGAAGGCACGGTCATCGAACTGAGCTGGTACGGCGACCGGCGGGTGAGTCTCCCGCTCGGCGAGGCCTTCCACTCCCGGCGCCTGGCCGTCCGCAGCAGCCAGGTCGGCACCGTCTCCCCGGCCCGCCGCGCCAGCCGCACCTACGCCGACCGGCTCGCCCTCGCCCTCGACCTGCTCGCCGACCCGGCCCTCGACGCGCTCGTCACCGGGGAGTGCGCCTTCGGAGAACTCCCGGACGTGCTGCCCCGGCTCGCCTCCGGGGAGATTCCCGCGCTGTGCCACCGGGTGCGGTACGAGGACCTCGCCTGACCTCAGAAAAGACGTACGAGCCGCTGAACATGGGAAGGACAGCAGCCGTACTACTCGGCATCCATGCCCCGCACCTGGAGGGTCGTCCGTTGTTCAGTGTCACCGTCCGCGATCACATCATGATCGCCCACAGCTTCCGCGGCGAGGTCTTCGGGCCCGCGCAGCGCCTGCACGGAGCGACGTTCCTGGTGGACGCAACGTTCCGGCGCGAGCAGCTGGACGACGACAACATCGTCGTCGACATCGGACTGGCCACGCGGGAACTCGGCGCCGTCGTCGCCGAGCTGAACTACCGCAACCTCGACAACGAACCCGACTTCGCCGGGATCAACACCTCCACCGAGTTCCTGGCGAAGGTCATCGCCGACCGGCTCGCCGAGCGGATCGAAAAGGGTGCGCTGGGCGAGGGCGCCAAGGGACTGGCGGGCATCACGGTCACGTTGCACGAGTCGCATGTCGCCTGGGCGGGTTACGAGCGTGCCCTGTGACCGACACGACCATGGAGAAGTCGCCCCTCGCCTTCGTCCCCGCACAGCCCGCCGCCCCGAAGAACGGCGAGATCATCCCGATGTCCCTGCGTACCGTGCACTTCGTCATGCCGGGCGGCGTGGACGACCCGGCCACTCCGAGCGGCGGCAACGCCTATGACCGGCGGGTCTGTCTGGACCTGCCCGGCTTCGGCTGGCAGGTCCGCAAGGCGGTGGTCGACGGGGCGTGGCCCCGGCCGGGAGCCGAGGCTCGTACGGAACTCGCCCGCAGACTCGGGGAGTTTCCGGACGGTTCGGTCGTACTCCTCGACGGGCTGGTCGCCTGCGGCGTCCCCGAGATCGTCGTCCCCGAGGCCGAACGGCTGCGCATCGCCGTCCTCGTCCACCTCCCCCTCGGCGACGAGACGGGCCTCGCGCCCGCCATGGCCGCCGAGCTGGACGCCAGGGAACGTACGGTCCTCAGGGCCGTCGGGGCAGTGATCGCCACCAGCGACTGGGCGGCACGCCGACTCGTCGCCCACCACGGCCTCGCCCCCGACCGGGTCCATGTCGCCGCCCCCGGCGCCGACATCGCGCCCCTCGCCTCCGGAACCGACGGCGTCTCACGACTGCTGTGCGTCGCCGCGGTCACCCCGCGCAAGGGACAGCACCGGCTCGTCGAGGCGCTCGCCACGGTGACCGACCTGCCATGGAGCTGTGTGTGCGTGGGCGGACTCGGCCAGGACCCGGAGTACGTCGCGCAGTTGCGCACCCTGATCAGAAAGTACGGCCTGCAGGACCGCATCCACCTCGCGGGCCCCCAGGCCGGCGCCGAACTCGACGCCAGCTATGCCACCGCCGACCTCATGGTCCTCGCCTCCTACGCCGAAACGTACGGCATGGCGGTCACGGAGGCCCTCGCGCGCGGTATCCCGGTGCTGGCCACGGACGTCGGCGGCCTTCCCGAGGCGGTCGGCCGCGCCCCTGACGGCGGCGTCCCCGGCATCCTCGTCCCGCCGGAGGACCCGGCGGCCCTCGCCGCCGAGTTGCGCGGCTGGTTCGGCGAGGCCGACGTACGGCGCCGCCTGAAGTCCGCCGCCCGCAGCCGCCGTGCCGCACTCGACGGCTGGGCGACCACGGCGAAGAACCTGGCCGGCGTACTGGGCCGGCTCCCGAACGAACCCCGGAGGGCAGCATGAGGAGCACGCCGACGGCTGCGCAGAGGGCCGCCGCGAGGATCCCGGCCCAGCCGGGACCACGGGGCGAGGACAGCGGGGGGAGTGCGCAGGCAACTCCGGCCGCGGGGGAGGCCGACCCCCAGGACGGGCCCGTTGCGCCGGCTTCCGGCGAGGCCGTCAGTGCCGGTGCCGGTCCCGTGTCGCGCCCCGGTGAGCGGGCCACCGTGCGGTTGCGTGACGCCGATCCCGACGAGCCGCCCCGGTACGCGCCCGAGTGGCTGGAGCTGCGGGAGGGCGCCGACGCGACCGCACGAGCGCCGGAACTGCTCGACCCCTTGCGCATCCGGCTCGCCAACCTGCCGGGACGGGCGGACGGGGTCGTCGTGCACGACCTGGGCTGCGGCACCGGCTCGATGGGCCGTTGGCTCGCCCCCCGGCTGGACGGCGCCCAGCACTGGATCCTCCACGACCGCGACCCCTACCTCCTGCACTTCGCCGCCGTCGGCTCCCCGCGTTCCGCCGCCGACGGCAGCCGGGTCACCGTCGAGACGCGGCGCGGAGACGTCGCCCGCCTCACCCCGGACGCCCTGGCCGGCGCATCCCTGGTGACGGCGTCCGCGCTGCTCGACGTCCTCACCCGGGAGGAGGTCGACACCCTCGCCGCCGCCTGCGCCGGGGCCGGCTGCCCGGCACTGCTGACACTGTCCGTGGTCGGCCGCGTCGACCTGACGCCGGGCGACCCGCTCGACGCGGAGATCACCGAGGCGTTCAACGCCCATCAGCGCCGCAGCGGCCTGCTCGGTCCGGACGCGGTCACGGTGGCGTGCGAGGCGTTCGCCGACTACGGGGCGACCGTACGGGTGCAGCCCAGCCCGTGGAAGCTCGGCCCGGACGAGTCCAAGCTCACGGCGCAGTGGCTGCGCGGCTGGGTCGGCGCGGCGGTCGAACAACGCCCGGAACTGGCGGCGCGCGCCCAGAAGTACCTGGCGGCCCGCCTGGCCGCCTGCGCGGCGGGCGAGTTGCGCGTCGTCGTCCACCACAGTGACCTCCTGGCGCTGGCCCGGCCGACGGGCGGAGCGTCATGAGCGCGCGGACGGCGCACGCGGGCACGCTGCGGATGCCCAGGCCCGGGACGGCGAGGCCGGTCCCCGATGGGCACGCGGTGACCCCTCGTCCGTCCGACCGCCCCCGCCGCGGGCGCGCCCTGCGGGCCCACCTCGGCACGATCGCCGGTGTCGTCATCCTCGCCGTCCTGTTGTGGCGCCTCGGCACCGGTGTCTTCCTGGACGGGCTGCGGCGGATCGATGCGTTCACGCTGGTCGCGGCGGTCGGGATCGGCCTGGTCACCACCGCGTTCAGCGCCTGGCGTTGGCAGTTGGTGGCCCGGGGACTGCGGATCCGGCTGCCGTTCGGGCCGGCCGTCGCCGACTACTACCGTGCGCTGTTCCTGAACGCCGCCCTGCCCGGCGGCGTCCTCGGCGATGTGCACCGTGCCGTACGGCACGGGCGGAGCGCCGGTGATCTGGGCCGCGGTGTGCGCTCGGTGGTCCTTGAACGGACCGCCGGTCAGGCCGTGCTGGCCGTGGCGGGCGTGGCCGTCCTGCTGACCGTCCCGTCCCCGGTCATGGCCGGGGCCCGGCACGTCGCCGTACTGCTGGCGTTCGCCGCGCTGGGCGCGCTCGCGATCGTGCTGGCCCTGCGCATGAACCGGACGTCCGCGACCCGCCGGCGTGCCCTTCTCGACGAGGCACGTGAGGCCCTGCTGTCCCGCCGCAACGGCCCGGGCGTCGTCGGCTCGTCCGTCGTCGTCCTCGCCGGATACGTCGCGATGTTCCTGCTGGCCGCCCGGGTCGCCGGAACGTCCGCCTCCGTGACCGTACTGCTGCCGCTCGCGGTGCTTGCGCTGCTGGCGATGAGCCTGCCGCTCAACGTCGGCGGATGGGGCCCGAGGGAGGGCGTCACCGCCTGGGCGTTCGGCGCCGCCGGGCTGGGCGCGGGCAACGGACTGGCCGTAGCCGTCGTGTACGGGGTGCTGAGCTTCGTGGCGAGTCTGCCGGGCGCCCTCGTCCTGGTCGCCCGCTGGTACGCAGGCCTGCGCGCCGGTTCCGCGACCCTCGCACCGGACGCGGAACCGGGCCACACACCCGACGGCGACTACCCGCGCTCGCCCCCCGCCGGGGCCGATGGCGAGGTGAGCACCTTGAAATACGCGCCGAACGAATCGGCCAGACTCGCCAGCAGCTCCTTCCCCTTTTCCGCGGCTCCGAGTGAAGGACGGCCTATGACGCCCGAATCGGTATAGGCGGACATGCCCAGGGTGAGCAGCTGACGCCGGTCGTCCGCGACGAAATCGGCGCTCTCATAACCGGGCCGGACCAATTCCGGATGAGTGTGCAGAAGGATGGAGGTCTCCATTTCCCCCGCGTGCATGTCGGTGAGCAGCGAGGTCCGCACCCCGGCCCGCTCCCTTGCCGCCTCCCAGTCCTCCGCGGCCGGGAACAGCGCCATGGTCTCGCCCCGCGCGGAGGACTCCTGAACGACGTTGCCCAGGACGTAGTTTCCGCCGTGCCCGTTGACCAGGACCAGGGCATCGACGCCCGACCGGCGGAGCGACGCCGCCATGTCCCGTATCACCGCATGAAGGGTCACTGAGGAGATGCTGACGGTTCCCGGCCAGGCGGCGTGCTCGTGCGAGCAGGAGACCGTCACCGGAGGGAGGAGGTGCACCGGGTACGCGTCGGCGATCTCCCGGGCGATCGCGCAGGCGACGAGCGTGTCGGTCGCCAGCGGAAGGAACGGACCGTGCTGCTCGAAGCTGCCGACGGGAAGGACGGCGACCTGTCGTGAGACACCGGCTCCGCGCGCGCGTACGTCCTCCGTGGTGTCGGACGGCACCAGCCCGTGTGTCACCGACCGCGTTCCCGAACCACTCATCTTTTCCCGGCCTTTCGTCTCTGCATAGGAACTCGAGAATCATGACAGAAAACCTTGGCGTAATCGGCAAGAAGTCATCGCAGCGCACGGGCGTGGAACGCGTCGTGAATGCCCCCTTGCCCACCGTGTACGGCGAATTCAGCGCGGTCGGCTATCTGGACCACGACCGCGGTGACGAGCAAGTGGCCCTGGTCTACGGCGACATCGGCACCGACGACGTCCTCACCCGGCTGCACTCGGAGTGCCTGACCGGGGACGCCTTCGGCTCGCAGCACTGCGAGTGCGGCGACCAGCTGGCCTCCGCGCTGCGTGCCGTCGTCGCCGAGGGACGCGGCATCGTCGTCTACCTCAGAGGGCATGAGGGCCGCGGTATCGGGCTGCTCGCCAAGCTGCGCGCGATGGCCCTGCAGGCGGAGGGCCTGGACACCGTCGAGGCCAACCTCGCCCTCGGCCTGCCGGTGGACGCCCGCGACTACGGTGTCGCCGCAGAGATCCTGCGCGACCTGGGGGTGCGTTCGGTGCGCCTGATGTCCAACAACCCGCGCAAGCGGGAGGCGCTGCTGCGGCACGGCATCCAGGTCGCCGAGGAGGTTCCGCTGCTGATCCCGCCGTGCGAGAACAACATCACGTATCTGCGGACGAAGCGGGAGCGACTGGACCATCATCTGCCGCACCTGGACGCGGTGGCGCACTGGTCCTGAGCCGGCGCGGCACGCGTCCTGACGGGAGACCGCCCCGGCGTCCGGGCCGGGGCGACCCGCCGGGGGCCGCTCACGTGCTGAAACGGTCAGTCCGTCACCGCGTCGTGGATCAGCTGCTTGAGGTCCCGGAACATCGTGTGCGAGGTGCGCGGGCGCACCTGCGTCAGAAACTGCACGGTCAGGTCGCGGGTCGGGTCGACCCAGAACGTCGTGGTCGCCACGCCGCTCCAGCCGTACGTGCCGAGCCCGGCGGGCGCGATCGTACGGTCGGGCTCGATCACCACGGACACGCCGAAGCCGAAGCCGACCCCGTCGTTGCCGGGCTCGTCATGGGCCGGGCGGCTGCCGAAGGCGCGCAGGTCGGCACCGCCGGGGAGGTGGTTGGTGGTCATCAGGTCCACGGTCTCGGGCGCGAGGAGCCGGGTGCCGTCGAGCTCACCGCGGCGGCGCAGCAGCTCCGTGAAACGGTGCACGTCGTAGGCGCCGGCCACCATGCCGCCGCTGCCCGACAGGAACCGCGGCCGTCCGTGCAGCGGCAGTCCGGGGATCGGCTCGATTCCGGTGCCGTCCTCCTTCTCCCCGTACAACTCGGCCAGCCGGCCCGCCTGTTCGCCGGTGACCTCGAAACCGGCGTCCGGCATCCCCAGCGGGCGGAAGATCCGCTCGGCGAAGAACACGTCCAGCGGCTGCCCGGACACCACCTCGATGACCCGGCCGAGGACGTTGCTGGCCACCGAGTAGTTCCACTGCGTGCCCGGTTCGAACTGCAGCGGCAGCCTCGCGTACACCTCGATCGTCTCGGCGAGGTTCGCGCCCGGCGGCACCGATGACTCCAGACCGGCCTCGCGGTAGAGGGCGTCGACGGGGTGGGTGTGGTAGAAGCCGAAGGTCAGGCCCGAGGTGTGGGTCATCAGATGCCGGACGAGTATCGGCCCGGCGGCGGGGCGAGTTCTGGTCTCTGTACCGGAGCCGCTCTCGTACACCCGCGCGTCGGCGAAGGCGGGGAGGTGACGGGCGACCGGGTCGTCCAGCGACAGCCGCCCCTCCTCCACCAGCAGCAGCGCGGCGACCGCGGTGACCGGCTTGGTCATGGAATAGATCCGCCACAGCGTGTCGGGCTCGACGGGGAGTCCGGCGGCGATGTCGCGGCGGCCGTGTGTCGTGAGGTGGGCGACCCGGCCACCGCGGGCCACGCAGACAAGGAAGCCGGGCAGCCGACCCTCGTCGACGTAGTGGGCGAAGTGCTGGTCGAGGCGGTCCAGCGCCTTGGCGTCCAGCCCGACCTCGCTCGGGTCGACCTCTTGCCGCAACTGTGCCATCGCTCTCCTCCGGTTCCGTCGAGTGCGATCGGACATACCCGGCCCACGCGCCCTCAGACCTCATCGTCGCGCACCAATCCGCAAACGGTCCGCCGGACGGCCGCGATGCACCTGACTTGCGCACTCCTCGTCGCCCGGCCCGGCAGCGCCAGAGCCGCCACGGCCCCGGCCGCGGTGCCGTGCCGTCGAAGGCGACGAGCGCGGCCCCGGCCACGCTGCTCGCCGGCGTGAGCGGACGGTTCACCGCTCGCCCACGGGGCCGAGGTGGGCGTCGAGGGCGGTGTGCAGCAGGGGCTGGAAGTCGTCGGCGCCGGTGGCGAGTTGGAGGCTGCCCCAGCTCCACAGCTGGGCGATGCCGTGCAGCTGCGCCCACAGCGCGCCCGCGACGGCCCGGGCATCGGCGTCGGGGCGGACCCGGCCGACCAGGTCCACCAGGACACCGAACAGCGGCAGGCTGGTGTCACGGAGGCCCAAGTGACCGCTTTCCAGTAGATCGTGACGGAACATCAGCTCGTACATGCCGGGGTTGTCGAAGGCGAACTCCAGGTACGTCCGGGCCAGTCGTGCCAGGTGCGTGCGCGGGTCGGGGTCGGTCACCGCTGCCGCCCGGTCCGTCAGCTGGGCGAAGCCGCGGCGTGCGATGGCCGACAGCAGCTCCAGGTGGGTGGGGAAGTAGCGGCGAGGGGCGCCGTGCGAGACACCGGCCCGACGGGCGATCTCGCGCAGGGTCAGCGCGTCCACGCCTTCGGTGGCGACCAGTTCGACGCCGACGTCGACCAGGCGGGTACGCAGGGTGCTGCTTTCGGGTTCGGTCATAGACAGTGTCTACCAGTACGGCGTAGACACTGTCTAGTCATTGGGAATGTGAGGCCGTTCCGGGCGGTTGACCGAGTCATGAGTGAGGACGCGCTGCTGAAGCTGCTCTCCGATGGCCACAGCGGGGTGCTGGTGACCCTCCGACGCGACGGCCGCCCCCAGCTGTCGAACGTCATGCACGCCTACTATCCGGAGGAGCGGACCATCCGGATCTCGGTCACCGACGACCGCGCCAAGGCCCGCAATCTGCGCCGCGACCCCCGGGCGTCGTACCACGTGACCACCGCCGACCGGTGGGCCTACACGGTCGTCGACGGTACCGCCGACCTCTCGCCGGTGGCCGCAGAGCCGTACGACGACACGGTCGAGGAGCTCGTCCGCCTCTATCGGGACATCGGGGGCGAACATCCCGACTGGGACGACTACCGCGCCGCGATGATCCGCGACGGTCGACTGGTGGTGCGGCTACGGGTGGAGAGGGCGTACGGCACTCCGCGGGGCTAGGCCTCTGGATGGGGCGCCCTGGGGAGCCGAGCAGGTGAATGCCCGAGCCCCCGGAGCCGTGACGGCATCCGGGGGCCCGGGCATGTGGGTCAGGCCGTCACCGTCTCCGGCTGTGCGGCCTCACGGGGGGCCGGCACGCCGAGGTGCTCCGTGGGCACCTTGTGGGTCTCGCGGGCGGAGAGTGCGGCGATCACCGGCGGGATGCACAGGGCCGCGGTGAACAGGGCCACGGAGGACCAGTCGTCGCCGTCGGGGCCGGCGATCTGCGCGGCGAAGGTGACCGCGAAACCGGCGACCGCGAAGCCGATCTGCGTGCCGATCGCCATGCCGGACAGGCGCACCCGGGTGGAGAACATCTCGCCGTAGAAGGAGGGCCACACGCCGTTCGCGGCGCTGTAGACGACACCGAAGGCGACGATGCCCAGCAGCAGGGTCAGCGGGTAGGAGCCGGTGGAGATCGCCCAGAGGTAGAGGAACATCGTGATCGCGCTGCCGACGGCGCCGACCAGGTACACCGGGCGGCGGCCGATACGGTCGGACAGCGTGGCCCACAGCGGGATCGCGGCGAGTGCGACGACGTTGGCGAGGGCGCCCACCCACAGCATGGAGGAGCGGCTCATGCCGACCGAGTCGCTGGTGGCGTACGACAGCGCCCAGACCGTGAAGATCGTGCTGACGGAGGCGACCAGGGCGCCCGCGATCACCCGGAGCACGTCCGCCCAGTGTTCGCGCAGCAGCACTGCAAGCGGCAGCTTCACGACGCCCTCGGTGGCGGTCTGCTGCTCGAACGCCGGGGTCTCGTCCAGCTTGCGGCGGATGACGTAGCCGACGACCGCGACGGCGACGCTCAGCCAGAACGGCACGCGCCAGCCCCAGGACATCAGATGCTCCTCGGGGAGCGCGGCGACCGGGATGAAGACAAGGGTGGCCAGCAGCTGGCCGCCCTGGGTGCCGCTGAGGGTGAAGCTGGTGAAGAAGCCGCGCCGGTTCGGTGGCGCGTGTTCCAGCGTCATGGAATTGGCACTGGCCTGCTCGCCGGCCGCCGATATGCCCTGCAGCACGCGGCAGAGGACCAGCAGGACGGGTGCGAGGGTCCCCACCTGGGCGCGCGTGGGCAGACAGCCGATGAGGAACGTGGAGATGCCCATCAGCATCAGCGTGAAGACCATGATCTTCTTACGGCCCACCCGGTCGCCGAAGTGTCCGAGGAAGAGGGCGCCGACGGGCCGGGCGGCGTAGGCGACGCCGAAGGTGGCCAGCGACAGCAGGGTGGCCGTGGCCGGGTCGGACTCGTCGAAGAAGATCTCGGGGAAGATCAGGGCGGCCGCGCTGCCGTAGATGAAGAAGTCGTAGTACTCCAGGGCGCTGCCGATCCAGGCCGCTGTCGCGGCCTTCTTCGGCTGCCCGGGCGGGGCGGCGGGGGCGGGGACGGACACGGCGGCTCCTTTGAGGGAACTCCAACGCAGAGAACGTAGAGGGAGTGAGCGGCGGGGAGAAGGGCCGGATCTTCGGCTAATTAACCCACTGGATAGTTAGTCCCGGTGGGTAGGGATGTTGCGCCCGCGTTTCCCTGCTGTCAAGGGGTTGTACCGTGCGGCGTTCAGTCGGTCGCGCGCTCCGCCGTCAGGTAGGCGATCACCATGTCGCCGAGCATGGTCCGGTAGTGCTCGCGCTGTGCGGGGTCGACCAGGTCGCGGCCGAACAGAGCGCCGAAGGTGGCCCGGTTGGACACCCGGAAGAAGCAGAACGAGCTGATCATCGCGTGCAGGTCGACGGCGTCGACGTCGGCCGTGAACAGGCCGGATTCCTGTCCCGACGCCAGGATGCGGCGGATCACGTCCAGCGCCGGTGAGCCGATCCTGCCGAGCTTCTCGGAGGCGGCGATGTGCTCGGCGCCGTGGATGTTCTCGATGCTGACCAGGCGGATGAAGTCGGGGTGTGCCTCGTGGTGGTCGAAGGTCAACTCCACCAGGCGCCGGATGGCCGCGACCGGGTCGAGGTGCTCGACGTCCAACTCCTGCTCGGCCTCGCGGATCACGCCGTACGCCCGCTCCAGGACGGCCGTGAAGAGCTGCTCCTTGCCGCCGAAGTAGTAGTAGATCATCCGCTTGGTGGTGCGGGTGCGGGCGGCGATCTCGTCGACCCGGGCGCCGTCGTAGCCGGCCCGGGCGAACTCCTGGGTGGCGACGTCGAGGATCTCGGCCTTGGTGCGGGCGGCGTCACGGATGCGCCCGCCTGGTCGTGCCGTTTCGTCGACGCTGGTCATCGGGTTCCTTCGGGCGATGGGCAGGTGCCGAGATTGTAGAGCTCGCCGTCGGAAGTCGGTCCGGAAGTCTTCCCCTGTCCGAGGACTGCCTGCTATGACTAACGTACTAGTTCGTACATTACTGCTCCAGGTGCACAGGAGGTCCTCGGTGGCCAAGGACTCGTATCTCGTCGGACTGATCGGTTCCGGTATAGGACCATCCCTCAGTCCGGGCCTGCACGAGCGGGAGGCCGACCGTCAGGGCCTGCGCTACCTGTACCGGCTGATCGACATCGACACCCTCGGCGTGCCGCCCGAGGCGGTCGGCGAACTGCTGCGGGCCGCCCGCGACCTCGGCTTCGACGGGTTGAACATCACCCACCCGTGCAAGCAGCTCGTCATCGACCACCTGGACGCGCTCGCCCCGCAGGCCGAGGCGCTGGGCGCGGTCAACACCGTCGTCTTCGAGGACGGCCGCGCCATCGGCCACAACACCGACGTCACCGGCTTCGCGGCCTCCTTCGCCCGGGGACTGCCCGACGCCCCGATGGAGCGGGTCGTACAGCTCGGCGCAGGAGGCGCGGGCGCGGCCGTCGCGCACGCCACGCTCACCCTCGGCGCCGGGCAGGTCACCGTCGTCGACGCCCTGCCCGAGCGGGCCGCAGCCCTCGCCGGCTCCCTGAACCGGCACTTCGGCAGCGGCCGGGCGGTCACGGCGGCCCCCGAGGAGCTGGCCGGCCTGCTGGAGCGCGCCGACGGCATCGTCCACGCCACCCCCACCGGCATGGCCGCCCACCCCGGCCTGCCCCTCCCCGCCGGCCTGCTGCACCCCGGCCTGTGGATCGCCGAGGTGGTCTACCGCCCGCTGGAGACCGAACTGCTGCGCACCGCCCGCGCGCTGGGCTGCGCCACCCTCGACGGCGGCGGCATGGCCGTCTTCCAGGCCGCGGACGCCTTCCGGCTGTTCACCGGGCGCGAACCCGACAGTGCCCGGATGCTCGCGGACATCGCCGAGCTGGCCGGCGTCGTGGGAACTCCCAGGTAGAGAGAGGTACCGCCATGCGTACGTCCATCGCCACCGTCTCCCTCAGCGGATCCCTCACCGAGAAGCTCACGGCCGCCTCCCGGGCCGGCTTCGACGGCGTCGAGATCTTCGAGAACGACCTGCTCGCCAGCCCCCTCACCCCCGAGGAGATCCGCGCCCGCTGTGCCGACCTCGGTCTGGGCATCGACCTGTACCAGCCGATGCGCGACATCGAGGCCGTCCCCGCTGACGAGTTCGCCCGCAACCTGCGCCGGGCCCGGCACAAGTTCGAGCTGATGCGCAGGCTCGGCGCCGACACCGTCCTCGTCTGCTCCAGCGTCTCCCCGCTCGCCGTGGACGACGACCCGCTCGCCGCCGAGCAGCTGCACCAACTCGCCGACCTCGCCCAGGACTTCGGCATCCGCGTCGCCTACGAGGCGCTCGCCTGGGGCCGCCATGTCAACACCTACGACCACGCCTGGCGCATCGTCGACGCGGCCGGCCATCCCGCGCTCGGCACCTGCCTCGACAGCTTCCACATCCTCTCCCGCGGCTCTGAACCCAAGGACCTCGAAGGCATCGAGGACATCCCCGGCGAGAAGATCTTCTTCCTCCAGCTCGCCGACGCCCCGCTGCTCGCGATGGACGTCCTGCAGTGGAGCCGCCACTACCGCTGCTTCCCCGGCCAGGGCGGCTTCGACGTCGCCGGGCTCGTCCAGCACGTCCTGCGCACCGGTTACGCCGGCCCGCTCTCCCTCGAGGTCTTCAACGACGTCTTCCGGCAGGCCGAGGCAGGCCCGACCGCCGTGGACGCCCACCGCTCGCTGCTGGTGCTCCAGGAAGCCGTCGGTGCCGCGGCCCTGCCCCAGCCCGTCGTCCCCACCGGAGTCGCCTTCGCGGAACTGGTCACCCCCGACACCGCACCCGTCTCCGCCCTGCTCGCCGCCCTCGGCTTCGCCCGCACCGCACGGCACCGCACCAAGCCGGTCGACCTGTGGCAGCAGGGCGAGGCCCGCATCCTGGTCAACACGGGACCGGCCGTACCCCGTGGCGGTACCCAACTCGCCGCCATCGGCCTTCAGTCACCGGACCCGGCAGCCGCGGCCGAGCGCGCCGAGGCGCTCCTCGCCCCCGTGCTGCCCCGCCGCCGCGCCCCTGAGGACGCACCGCTCGACGCCGTCGCCGCCCCCGACGGCACGGAACTCTTCTTCTGCGGCTCCGACCGCTGGCGCGCAGACTTCGAGCACCTCGCCCACACCCCCGCCGCCACCGACGTCCACCGCATCGACCACCTCGCCCTCACCCAGCCCTGGCACCACTTCGACGAGGCGACCCTCTTCCACCGCAGCGTCCTCGGACTGCACGCCCAGGAGAGCGTCGACGTCGCCGACCCCTACGGCCTGCTGCGCAGCCGCGCCGTCACCAACGCCGACGGCAGCGTCCGCATCGCCCTCACCGTCGGCGCCGCGCCCACCGACGACACCGTCCGCGCCCAGCACATCGCCCTCGCCACCGACGACGTGATCGCCGCGGCCCGCCGCTTCCGCGAGGCGGGCGGCCGTCTGCTGCCCGTCCCCGCGAACTACCACGACGACCTCGCGGCCCGCTACGACCTCACCGACGAGGAGCTGACGACGCACCGCGACCTCGGCATCCTCTACGACCGCGACGCGTACGGCGTCTTCCGCCACTGCTACACACAGACCGTGGGCCGCGTCTTCTTCGAGCTGGTCCAGCGCGACGACGGCTACCGCGGCTACGGCGCCCAGAACGCTCCGGTGCGCCTGGCCGCCCAGCACGCGATGAAGGCGGTCACTGGCGGCTGATGGTCCGGGTCAGACCCGCCGCGACCGTCGTCGCCAGGATCCAGCCGGTGAGGACGAGGAGGTAGGCCAGCGCCTGGTACCAGCTCCTGGGGGCGAACGCGGGCTCCTGGCCGAAGGAGATCACCGGCAGCAGCAGGTCCAGCGTGTAGAACACCGGGTTGAAAGGCGGGGCCTCGTCGGCCTTCAGCGGCTGGGGATGGTGCAGGGCGAAGGCGACGGAGCCGACCGCGAGCAGCGACAGCAGCCAGCCGGCCGCGCGCAGCGGACGGAAGCCGTAGCCGACGGTGGCGTCCTGGACGTGGCCCCACAGGCGGCCGAACCAGGGGAGAGTGCCGCGATGCCGGCGCTGTTTGGCGAGCTGGACCAGCCGGGCCGCGTGGTCGTCGCCGATGCGCTGATAGGCGGCGGTCAACTGCTCGTAGGCGTGCGGGACATAGCCGTCGCCGTCGCGCTCCAGCATGGGCAGGCGGCGCTCGGCGGGCTCGTGCGGGGTGAGGGAGGTGTAGGTGAGGCTGTTGAGGAGGACACGGTCCGGCAGCATCTCCGGCTCCAGGAACAGGACTTCGATCTGGGCACGCCGCAGATTGAGCGTGCCTTCCATGGGCGGCCCCTTGCGCAGCCAGAGTTCGCCGATCGTGCTGCTGCTCGCCCGCAGCACCGCCTCGCCGGGGTTCGACAGGTGTGAGTACGCCAGGTCGAGCCGGCCCGCGATCCGGGCGCCGCGCAGACCGATCCACCCCTGCACGCGCGCGTGCCGCACCAGGAAGTGGCCTCCCACACTGAGCGTCTCCGCGTCGAGCGCGCCGTGTCCGAGATGGCTGAGCTGTGCCTCGTTGAGGTTGACCGACCCGCCGACGTCGGCGCCGTTGAGCCTGATCTGCCCGTGGACGCGCAGCCCGGGGACCCACAGGTCGTCGCCCACGGTCACCTGGTTGAGCTGGAGCACCGGTTCCTGGGCGTCCGGCGCGCTGATCTCCGCGCCCTCCATGTACAGGCTCCCGGCGATCTGGGCCCCGCCGAGCCGCACCACCCCCCGGAACCGGGCGCGCGTCATCCGCAGGACACCCTCCACGTGCACGGCGTGGGAGGTCAGCCCCGGCAGGACGGACTCGCTCAGGTTGAGCTCACGCAGCCGGCAGCCGTAGAAACGCGGCACCTCGTCGAAGTAACAGTGCCGCAGCCGGACGGGGTGGTCGATCGTCGCGTACTGCAGGTCGAGCATCCCCGTCACGCGGGCGCCCGCCAGACTGAGCGAGGCTGTCTCGCCATCCTCCTGCGGTCCGTTGAGGAGCAGCGACCTCAACACGGCCGCGCGTACGGTGCGTTCGGATCCCCAGCCTGCCCCCGCCGCCGGGTCCTCGTCGTCGACGGTGCGGAAGTCCACGGACTCCCCGCGCGGAAAGGCCCGCCACACCCGTAGTTCGGCCGCCGTCAGATCGTTGATCTCCATCGTCGGCGACTCTGACCCGACCGAACCACGGGTGTCAACACAGCGCCGGACAGGCCCTAAGGCCTGGTGTTCCACTCCGCGACGACCGGCCGCCCGTGCTCCGTCGACAGCCGGCTCACCGTCCCCGTCGCCAGCTGGAACAGCCGCCCGTCCCCGGGCGGCAGCCCGAGCCGGCGGGCCGCCAGGACGCGCAGGAAATGGGCGTGGGCCACGAGGACCACGTCGCCCTCGGCGAGCGCGTCGCCGACCCGGGACAGGACACGGTCGGCACGGGCGCCCACCTCGGCCGGGGACTCGCCCGGATGCCCCTCGGGGCCGGGCGGCACGCCGTCCGTCCACAGGTACCAGTCGGGACGGGTGCGGCGGATCTCGCGGGTGGTGACACCCTCGTAGCCGCCGTAGTCCCACTCATGCAGGTCCGGGTCGGGTACGGCCCCGGTCAGGCCCGCCAGTTCGGCGGTGCGTATCGCGCGGGCCAGCGGGCTGGTGAGCGCGAGAGCGAAGGTCCGGCCGGAGAGGGAGGGAGCGAGGGACTTGGCCTGTTCCTCGCCGTGCCCGGTGAGGGGCAGGTCGGTCCAGCTGGTGTGCTGTCCCGTGACGCTCCACTCCGTCTCACCGTGGCGGACCAGCAGGAGATCCCCCACGGCCGACCTACTTCGACTCGACGGCGTGCCCGCCGAACTGGTTGCGCAGGGCCGCGATCATCTTCATCTGCGGGGAGTCGTCCTGCCGGGAGGCGAACCGCGCGAACAGCGACGCCGTGATCGCGGGCAGCGGCACGGCGTTGTCGATCGCCGCCTCCACCGTCCACCGGCCCTCGCCGGAGTCCTCGGCGTACCCGCGCAGCTTGTGCAGGTGCTCGTCCTCGTCGAGGGCGTTCACCGCGAGGTCGAGCAGCCAGGAGCGGATGACCGTGCCCTCCTGCCAGGAGCGGAACACCTCGCGGACGTTGTCCACCGAGTTGACCTTCTCCAGCAGTTCCCAGCCCTCCGCGTAGGCCTGCATCATGGCGTACTCGATGCCGTTGTGGACCATCTTCGAGAAGTGCCCGGCGCCGACCCGGCCGGCGTGGACATAGCCGTAGGGGCCCTCCGGCTTGAGCGCCTCGAAGATCGGCTTCAGCCGCTCCACGTGCTCCTTGTCGCCGCCGACCATCAGGGCGTAGCCGTTCTCCAGGCCCCACACGCCGCCGGAGACGCCCGCGTCGACGAAGCCGATGCCCTTGATGCCGAGTTCGGCGGCGTGCTTCTCGTCGTCCGTCCAACGGGAGTTGCCGCCGTCGACCACCGTGTCGCCCGGGGACAGCAGGTCCTTGAGTTCGTCGATGACGGTCTGGGTGGCGGTGCCGGCCGGGACCATCACCCAGACCGTGCGCGGCGCGTCGAGCTGTTGGACCAGTTCTTCGAGGCTCTTGACGTCGGAGACGTCGGGATTGCGGTCGTAGCCGATGACGGTGTGGCCGGCGCGGCGGATCCGCTCGCGCATGTTGCCGCCCATCTTGCCTAGACCGATGAGGCCCAGTTGCATGACAGTCACTTTGCGTAGTCCATTCGTGTGGTGTAAGTTACGGAGCTCAGCGTGACGATCAATCACGCTGCCGGGCAGGTTTCGACCCGGCTGGCGCTGATCGCGTAAGACCTGGCGGGAACGCTGTTTGCCGCTGGGCTGTGTGAGCCAGGAATCACCCTCTTCGCGAGGGTGAGGATTCAATTCCTGAGTTCGCGGTATGCGGCTACGAGCCCGGCGGTGGAGGGATCCAGGCCGGGCACGTCAGCTCCCTCGGTGAGGGCGGGCTCGACGCGCTTGGCGAGGACCTTGCCGAGTTCGACGCCCCACTGGTCGAAGGAGTCGATGTTCCAGATCGCGCCCTGGACGAACACCTTGTGCTCGTACAGCGCGACCAGCTGGCCGAGGACCGACGGGGTCAGCTCGGCGGCCAGGATCGTGGTGGTCGGGTGGTTGCCCTTGAAGGTGCGGTGCGGCACCTGCTCCTCGGGCACGCCCTCCGCGCGCACCTCCTCGGCGGTCTTGCCGAAGGCGAGCGCCTGTCCCTGCGCGAACAGGTTCGCCATCAACAGGTCGTGCTGCGCCCTGAGTTCGTCGCTCAGCTCGGCGACCGGCCGGGCGAACCCGATCAGGTCGGCCGGGATGAGCTTCGTCCCCTGGTGGATCAACTGGTAGTAGGCGTGCTGCCCGTTGGTGCCGGGCGTGCCCCACACCACCGGGCCGGTCTCCCAGCCCACGGTGTGCCCGCCCCGGTCCACCGACTTGCCGTTGGACTCCATGTCGAGCTGCTGCAGGTAGGCCGTGAACTTGGACAGGTAGTGGCTGTACGGCAGCACCGCGTGCGACTGGGCCTCGAAGAAGTTGCCGTACCAGACGCCCAACAGGCCCAGGATCAGCGGGGCGTTGGCCTCGGCGGGCGCGCTGCGGAAGTGCTCGTCGACGACCCTGAACCCGTCGAGCATCTCCCGGAAGTGTTCCGGGCCGATCGCGATCATCAGGGACAGGCCGATCGCCGAGTCGTACGAGTAGCGGCCGCCGACCCAGTCCCAGAACTCGAACATGTTGTCCGGGTCGATGCCGAACTCGGTGACCTTCCCGGCGTTCGTGGACAGGGCGACGAAGTGCTTCGCGACCGCCTTCTCCTCGCCGCCGAGCCCGGCCAGCAGCCAGGAGCGGGCGGAGGTCGCGTTGGTGATCGTCTCGATCGTGGTGAACGTCTTGGACGCGACGATGAACAGCGTCTCGGCCGGGTCCAGGTCCCGCACCGCCTCGTGCAGGTCGGCGCCGTCCACGTTCGACACGAACCGGAACGTCAGCGAGCGGTCGGTGTACGCGCGCAGCGCCTCGTACGCCATCGCCGGGCCCAGGTCCGAGCCGCCGATGCCGATGTTGACGACGTTCCTGATCCGCTTGCCGGTGTGGCCGGTCCACTTCCCGGAACGGACCCGGTCGGCGAAGGCGCTCATCTTGTCGAGCACCGCGTGGACCTGGGGGACCACGTTCTCGCCGTCGACCTCGATCACCGCGTCCCGCGGGGCGCGCAGCGCGGTGTGGAGCACGGCGCGGTCCTCGGTGATGTTGATCCGCTCACCGCGGAACATGGCGTCGCGCAGCCCGAACACATCGATGGCGGTGGCGAGTTCCTGGAGCAGGGCGAGCGTCTCGTCGGTGATGAGATGCTTGGAGTAGTCGATGCGCAGGTCGCCGACGCGCACGACGTACCGCTCCGCGCGCCCGGGATCCGCCGCGAACAGCTCGCGCAGCCGCGGGCGTTGCAGCGCGTCCGCGCGGTGGTCCTCCAGGGCGGTCCACTCGGGCCGCCGCGTCAGCAAGGGCTGGTCAGACATGGGAGGGGGTCTCCTTGGTGGTGCCCTCGCCCCGCAGGGCGACGGCGTACATCTCGTCGGCGTCGAGGCGCCGCAGCTCCTCGGCGATGAGTTCGGAGGTGGGGCGCACCTTCAGCGCGAGCGTGCGCGACGGCTGGCCCGGCAGAGTGAGCGTGGCCAGCGGGCCCTCGGGCCGGTCGATGACGATCTCGCCGGTCTCGGTGCCCAGCCGTACGCCGGTGACGACCGGACCCGCGGTCTCCACGCGGTCGACCCGGACGTGCAGCCGGGCCTCCAGCCAGCGGGCCAGCAGCTCGGCGCTGGGGTTGTCGGCCTCGCTCTCCACGGCCGCCGAGGTGATCCGCAGCTTGGCCTGGTCCAGAGCGGCGGCCAGCATCGAACGCCAGGGCGTGAGCCGGGTCCACGCGAGGTCGGTGTCACCGGGCGCGTACGAGTGGAGGCGGTCCTCCAGTGCGGCCAGCGGCGTCTCGACGGCGTACATGTCGGTGATCCGGCGCTGGGCGAGTGCCCCCAGCGGGTCCTTGGCGGGCACCTTGGGCGCATCCACCGGCCACCACACGACGACCGGCGCGTCCGGCAGCAGCAGCGGCAGCACGACGGAGTCGGCGTGGTCGGACACCTCGCCGTAAGTCCGCAGCACGACCGTCTCGCCGGTTCCGGCGTCCGCGCCCACCCGGACCTCGGCGTCGAGGCGGGAATGGGTGCGGTCCCGGGGGGTGCGGGCGTGTCGCTTGATGACGACCAGGGTGCGCGAGGGGTGCTCGTGCGAGGCCTCCTCGGCCGCCTTGATCGCGTCGTAGGCGTTCTCCTCGTCCGTGACGATGACCATCGTCAGGACCATGCCCACCGCGGGCGTACCGATGGCGCGGCGACCCTGCACCAGCGCCTTGTTGATCTTGCTTGCCGTGGTGTCGGTCAGGTCGATCTTCATGGCCTGCGCCAGCTCCGTCCGTCTCGTGCGAGCATCTCGTCGGCTTCCTCGGGGCCCCAGCTGCCCGACGTGTACTGCGCCGGCCTGCCGTGTGTCGCCCAGTACTCCTCGATCGGGTCGAGGATCCTCCAGGACTCTTCCACTTCCTGATGGCGGGGGAACAAGTTGGCATCTCCCAGGAGGACGTCCAGGATGAGCCGCTCGTACGCCTCGGGGCTGGACTCCGTGAAGGACTCGCCGTAGGCGAAGTCCATCGTCACGTCCCGGATCTCCATCGACGTGCCCGGCACCTTCGAACCGAACCGGACCGTCATGCCCTCGTCCGGCTGGACCCGGATGACGATGGCGTTCTGGCCCAGCTCCTCGGTGGCCGTGGAGTCGAAGGGGGAGTGCGGGGCGCGCTGGAAGACGACCGCGATCTCCGTCACGCGGCGGCCGAGCCGCTTGCCGGTGCGCAGGTAGAAGGGGACGCCCGCCCAGCGGCGGTTGTCGACGTTCAGCTTGATCGCGGCGTACGTGTCGGTCATGGAGGCCGGGTCGATACCGTCCTCCTCGAGGTAGCCGCGCACCTTCTCGCCGCCCTGCCAGGCGGCCGCGTACTGGGCGCGCACGGTGTGCTTGCCGAGGTCCCCCGGCAGCTTCACCGCCTTCAGCACCTTCAGCTTCTCCATGAGCAGTGAGGCGGCGTCGAAGGAGGCGGGCTCCTCCATCGCGGTGAGCGCCATCAGCTGGAGCAGGTGGTTCTGGATCACGTCACGGGCCGAGCCGATGCCGTCGTAGTAGCCGGCGCGGCCGCCGATGCCGATGTCCTCGGCCATCGTGATCTGCACATGGTCGACGTAACTGCGGTTCCAGATCGGCTCGAACATCTGGTTGGCGAAGCGGAGCGCCAGAATGTTCTGGACCGTCTCCTTGCCGAGGTAGTGGTCGATACGGAACACCTGGTCCGGCTCGAACACGTCGTGCACGATCCTGTTCAGCTCCTCGGCCGACCTCAGGTCGTGGCCGAACGGCTTCTCGATGACCGCGCGGCGCCAGGAGCCCTCGGGCGCGCCCGCCAGCCCGTGCTTCTTCAGCTGCTGGACGACCTTCGGGAAGAACTTCGGCGGCACGGAGAGGTAGAAGGCGTAGTTGCCGCTGGTGCCCCGGGAGGCGTCCAACTCCTCGATGGAACTGCGCAGTTGCTTGAACGCATCATCGTCGTCGAAGTCGCCCGGGACGAACCGCATGCCCTCGGCCAGCTGCTGCCAGACCTCCTCACGGAACTCCGTACGGGCGTACTCGCGCACCGCGTCGTGCACCACCTGCGCGAAGTCCTGGTCCTCCCAGTCCCGGCGGGCGAACCCGACGAGCGAGAAGCCCGGCGGCAGCAGGCCGCGGTTCGCCAGGTCGTAGACGGCCGGCATCAGCTTCTTGCGGGACAGATCGCCGGTGACGCCGAAGATGACGAGGCCGGACGGGCCGGCGATCCGGGGGAGGCGGCGGTCTCGGGGGTCGCGGAGGGGGTTCGACCAGTCGGAGGCGGGGGCGGCGATCCCCTGCGGGGACGCCTCGGGCTGCTGAGCTCCGGGCTCCTGAGGCTCGGTCACCTCGGTCACCTCGTTCTCCACAGCCGACGTTTCGGAAAGCTTCTCGGTCATTCCCCGTCAACCCCCTTGCCGGTCAGTGACTTCGTGACGGCGTCCAGCAGGTCCTGCCAGGCCACCTCGAACTTGGCGACGCCCTCGTCCTCCAGCTGCTGGACGACCTCGTCGTAGGAGATGCCGAGCCGCTCGACGGCGGCGAGGTCGGCGCGGGCCTGCGCGTAGCCGCCGGTCACCGTGTCGCCGTGGATGTTGCCGTGGTCGGCGGTGGCGTTCAGCGTGGCTTCCGGCATCGTGTTGACCGTGCCGGGGGCGACCAGGTCCTCGACGTACAGGGTGTCCTTGTACGCGGGGTCCTTCACGCCGGTCGAGGCCCACAGCGGGCGCTGCTTGTTGGCGCGGGAGCCGGTCAGGGCGAGCCAGCGCTCACCGGCGAACACCTCCTCGTACGCCTCGTAGGCCAGCCGCGCGTTGGCGAGCGCCGCCCGGCCCTTGAGCGCGAGGGCCTCGTCCGTGCCCAGCAGCGTCAGGCGCTTGTCGATCTCGCTGTCGACCCGGGAGACGAAGAAGGACGCCACGGAGTGGATGGCGGACAGATCCAGGCCCGCCGCCTGCGCCTTCTCCAGGCCGGCCAGGTAGGCGTCCATGACCTCGCGGTACCGCTCCAGCGAGAAGATCAGCGTGACGTTGACGCTGATGCCGACGCCGATGACCTCGGTGATCGCCGGGAGGCCGGCCTTGGTCGCCGGGATCTTGATCATGACGTTGGGGCGGTCGACCAGCCAGGCGAGCTGGCGGGCCTCGGCGATGGTGGCCGCCGTGTTGTGGGCGAGGCGCGGGTCGACCTCGATGGAGACCCGGCCGTCCCGGCCGCCGGTCGCGTCGTACACCGGCCGCAGGATGTCGGCGGCGGCGCGGACGTCGGCGGTGGTCATCATACGGACGGCCTCGTCGACGGTGACGCCGCGCACGGCGAGGTCGGTGAGCTGTTCCTCGTAGCCCTCACCGGAGCCGATGGCGGCCTGGAAGATGGACGGGTTGGTGGTGACGCCCACGACGTGCTTCGTGTCGATGAGTTCGGCGAGGTTGCCGGACGTGATGCGCTTGCGCGACAGGTCGTCCAGCCAGATCGACACGCCCTCGTCGGAGAGGCGCTTGAGGGCTCCCGCGGTGGCGGATGCTTCGGTCACAGTGATCATCTTCTTTCTGGCGATCGGATCAACCACGCGCGGCAGCCAGCGATTCCCTGGCGGCTGCGGCGACGTTCTCGGCGGTGAAGCCGAACTCGGTGAACAGGGTCTTCGCGTCGGCGGAGGCGCCGAAGTGTTCGAGGGAGACGATGCGTCCTGCGTCACCTACGAAGCGGTACCACGTCAGGCCCACCCCCGCCTCGACAGCGACACGCGCCTTCACGGACGGCGGAAGGACGCTCTCGCGGTACTCGCGGGGCTGCTCCTCGAACCACTCCACGGACGGCATCGACACCACCCGGGCGCCGATCCCCTCGGCCTCCAACTGCTCCCGCGCGGCAACGGCGAGCTGCACCTCGGATCCGGTGGCGATCAGGATCACGTCCGGAGTCCCGGTCGAGGACTCGAACAGCACGTAACCGCCGCGCGCCGCGTCCTCGTTCGGCTCGTACGTCGGTACGCCCTGCCGGGTGAGCGCGAGGCCGTGCGGGGCGGGGTGGGTGGCGTGCCGCTTGAGGATCTCGGCCCAGGCGATCGCCGTCTCGTTGGCGTCCGCCGGGCGCACGATGTTCAGGCCCGGGATGGCGCGCAGGGCGGCCAGGTGCTCGACGGGCTGGTGGGTGGGGCCGTCCTCGCCGAGGCCGATGGAGTCGTGCGTCCAGACGTACGTCACCGGAAGCTGCATCAGCGCGGACATGCGCACCGCGTTGCGCATGTAGTCGGAGAACACCAGGAACGTGCCGCCGTAGATACGGGTATTGCCGTGCAGGGCGATGCCGTTCATCTCGGCGGCCATCGAGAACTCGCGGATGCCGAAGTGGATCGTACGGCCGTACGGGTCGGCTTCCGGCAGCGGATTGCCCTTCGGCAGGAAGGACGAGGTCTTGTCGATGGTGGTGTTGTTCGAGCCGGCCAGGTCGGCGGAGCCGCCCCACAGCTCGGGGATGACCGCGCCGAGCGCCTGCAGCACCTTGCCGGACGCGGCACGCGTGGCGACCGCCTTGCCCGCCTCGAAGACCGGGACCTTCTCCTCCCAGCCGGTGGGCAGCTCGCCCTTGCTGATCCGGTCGAACTCGGCGGCGCGCTCAGGGTTGGCGTCCCGCCACGCGGCGATCCGCTTGTCCCAGGCGGCGTGGGCGTCGGCGCCCCGGTCGAGGGCCCGGCGGGTGTGGGCGAGGACCTCGTCGGTGACCTCGAAGGTCTTCGCCGGGTCGAAGCCCAGCACGCGCTTGGTGGCCGCGACCTCGTCCTCGCCGAGGGCGGAGCCGTGCGAGGCCTCGGTGTTCTGGGCGTTCGGCGCCGGCCAGGCGATGATCGTGCGCATCGCGATGATGGAGGGGCGCTCGGTCTCGGCCTGCGCCGTCCTGAGCGCCGCGTACAGCGCGGCCACGTCGATGTCGCCGCTCTCGGCGGGCTCGACGCGCTGCGTGTGCCAGCCGTAGGCCTCGTACCGCTTCAGCACGTCCTCGGAGAAGGCGGTGGCGGTGTCGCCCTCGATGGAGATGTGGTTGTCGTCGTAGAGGAAGACGAGGTTGCCGAGCTTCTGGTGGCCGGCCAGGGAGGAGGCCTCGGCGGAGACGCCCTCCTCCAGGTCCCCGTCGGAGACGATCGCCCAGATGGTGTGGTCGAACGGGGACTCACCGGCCGGTGCGTCGGGGTCGAACAGGCCGCGCTCGTAGCGGGCGGCCATCGCCATGCCGACGGCGTTGGCGACGCCCTGGCCGAGCGGGCCGGTGGTGGTCTCCACGCCCGCGGTGTGCCCGTACTCGGGGTGACCGGGGGTCTTCGACCCGTGGGTGCGGAACGCCTTCAGGTCGTCGAGCTCCAGCTCGTACCCGGCGAGGAAGAGCTGCGTGTAGAGGGTGAGCGAGGTGTGGCCGGGGGAGAGGACGAAGCGGTCACGGCCCGTCCACTCCGGGTCGGCGGGGTCGTGTCGCATCACCTTCTGAAAGATCGTGTACGCCGCCGGGGCGAGGCTCATCGCGGTGCCGGGATGGCCGTTCCCGACCTGCTGTACGGCATCGGCCGCCAGGAGACGGGCGGTGTCGACGGCACGCCGGTCGAGGTCGGTCCACTCGAGACTGTCGGGTGTCTGCGTGCTCATCTGTAGGCAGTCCTCTTCAAAAGGTTATCGGAACCAGCGTTTCAGCTGGTCGGACGCGTTCGACTTTAAAAGTCTGACTTTTTCGCGGGAAGGTCCGGGTGTGCCAGCCTGTGGTGAAAGTGGGACACGGAGACCAGTACAGCGCGAGACAAGGCGGCGCGAGCAGGACATGGCAGGCATAACCATCCAAGACGAAGACGACGGCGGGATCAGAACGTTTCCCTTCCCGGTGGAGCGGAGCGTCTCCGGTGTGGGCGTACAGGTCGGCCCGATGGGCGAGGGCCGTACCTGGCACGCCGAGGCGCCGCTGGAGCGCATCCACCGCATCGACTTCCACATCGTGATGATCTTCAACGACGGACCCGTACGCCACATGATCGACTTCGCCGAGTACGAGGCGACGGCCGGCGACGTGCTGTGGATCCGCCCGGGACAGGTGCACCGCTTCACGGATATGAGCGAGTACCGCGGAATCGTCCTGGCCATGCAGCCCGGCTTCCTGCCGCGCGCCACCGTCGAGGCCACCGGCCTGTACCGCTACGACCTGCCGCCCCTGCTGCACCCCGACGAGGCCCAGCTCGCCGCCCTGCGCGCGGCCCTCGCCCAGCTGCAACGCGAGTACGAGGACACCGAGACCCTCCCGCTCAGCCTGCACACCGCCGTCCTGCGCCACACCCTGACCGCGTTCCTGCTGCGCCTCGCGCATCTCGCGGCCAGCTCCGCGGAGGCGGCCCGGCAGCAGGCGGACACCACCTTCACCCTCTTCCGCGACGCGGTCGAGCAGGGCTTCGCCACCAACCACAGCGTCAGCGCCTACGCCGATGCCCTCGGCTACTCCCGCCGCACCCTCGTCCGCGCGGTCCGCGCCGCCACCGGCGAGACACCGAAGGCCTTCATCGACAAGCGGGTGATCCTGGAAGCCAAACGCCTCCTCGCCCACACCGACCTGCCCATCGGCCGTGTCGGCGCGGCGGTCGGCTTCCCCGACGCGGCGAACTTCTCCAAGTTCTTCCACCAGCACACGGACATGACACCGGCGGTGTTCCGGGCGGAGCTGCGCTGAAGGGTCGAGCAGGGAGGGCTCATCCCAGCAGGCGTCTCATCTCGGCGGAGACTCCCGCGGGATCCACGGCTCGCGCAAGGTCGATGGCGGACTGGCAGGAGTCGGCCATGTCCCTGTCGCCTCCTGCCAGGGCCATGCTGCAGGCATTCAGGAAGGGTGCCACGGCCTCCGCCGCCCTGCCGCTCTTCAGCAGAGTGGTCCCGCAGACCATGAGAGCGCGGGCGACCTCGGGCCAGTTGCCGCCCGGCTCGGAGCCGTACAGGTGGTGGTAGATGCCGAGGGCCTGCTTCGCGGCCGCCAACGCCTCCGGCAGACGGTCGATCTTCTGGAGCACCAGGGCGAGTTCGGTGTGGGCCCGCGCCACCCGGGGACCGGTCGAGGGGTCGGTTTCCCACAACTCCGAACGGAGCATGGCCTCCTCGGTCCGGGCCAGTGCGGCCGCCGTGTGGTCGCCCGCCTCCGAGTGACAGGCTCCCTGGCTCGCCAGCATGTCGGCCAGCATCGGGCGGTCCTGTGGGGAGTCCCGTGTCACTTCGCGCAGCACCTGAGCCGCCTGCCCGAAGGCGTGGGCGGCGTCGGTGTGCCGGGCGTCGAGGTGCAGGCACATGGCCTGGTTGGCGAGGGCGGTCGCCCAGTTGATCCGCAGCCCCGGCTGTCCGGCGCACAGGCGGCGCCAGATGCGGACGGCCCGGGCGGCGGTTTCGGCGCCCTCGGTGTGTTCCCCGGTTTCGGCGAGGTTGGCGGCATGGTCGGCGAGGGTCGTGGCGAGGAGCAGCGACAGATGGTGGTCGTCGGCGGGCGGGTCGAGCGCCTCCAGCGTCCCCACCGCGATGCGGCTGGCCCGTGTCGCCTCGCCGAGGCGCCTTCTGCGGGCGAAGGCCAACGCCGTCTCGCGGAGACTGTTCGCGAAGTGGGGCGGGAGGGGGGTCGAGGACGGCGCCGGACGGTCCCACAGACGTTCCGCCTCGCGCAGGGCGTCCTCCAGCCGGCCGACGCCGACCAGATAGCCGACACAGGTGGCGTGCACCTGCTCGTACAGTTCGGGCCGGGTCCGGCGCAGCGGCTCCCCCCGCTCGCCGAGCGCCAGCTCCAGGGCCTCCCGCAGGACGGCGACCGCCGCGGCGCGGTCGCCGAGAGCGGCGTGACCGACGCCGGCGTTGTTGAGACCCATGACCGCGCGCACCACCGGGTCGTACTGCTGGTACGGCCCGTCGAGCCGCTGCCACAGCTCGGCGCTTTCCAGCCACGCCGCGACACCGCCGGCCTGATCACCGGCATCGCTGAGAGCCCTGGCCCGCGCGTCCGCGAACAGGGCGCGTTCGGCGGCCAGTTCGTCAAGGACCGAAGCGGGGAGCCGGGTGAGGAAGGTCTCCGCCCGGGTGCAGCAGTCCGGAGCTTCGGCGAGGTCGCCCGTATCGCAGAGGATCTCGAGATAGCGGCCCAGAGAGATCAGGTAGGACCGTGCCGTGCCCGGATCGTCGCCCGTGGCCGACCGGCCCAGCAGTTCGATCTCCTGACGGGCATAAGGGCGGGCCTCGGCGAATCGGCCCGCCCGGCACAGGGTCAGGATCAGCACGTCCAGGGCCGTACGGAGAGCGGGCTCATCCGCTGTGCGCAGCCGCACTTCCTCGCGCAGCACTTCGACGGCCCCGTCGTTCCGGCCGAGTTCGAGCAGCAGTCGGGCCTGCCGGTGCAACTCCATGGCCAGTTCTGCCTCGCTGCCCGGCGCGGACCGGAAGCACTCGGCGGCCCGCACGCTGAGCTCCAGCGCTTCCTCCGGTCGCCCGAGCTGGGACAGACTCAGGGAGTGCATCATGTGCACGAAGCCCTGCTGTCGTTCGTCGCGTCCGGCGAAGGCGTGTGCGTTGCGGCGATGCCCGGCGACCTCCAGGGCGGCCGAGGCCTCGTCGAGCACACTGGTGATCGTGCGACTGCCGTCGGCGTGCTCCTCGACCATCTGCCGTCTTCCCGAGGAGGGCAGCGTTCGGACGTTGGCGACAGTCCAGGCCAGCGTCTCGTCGGAGATCACCGGCCGGCTCGCGGTGCGCTCGATCTGGTCCAGCAGGGGACGCACGGGATTCCCGAAGCCCGCCTGCGACCTCGCGGCACGTACGGCTTCCCGCAGTGCCATCATCTGGTTGAACGCCGGGGCGTCACCCTGGTCGGGATGGGCCGCGAAGTACGCCGCCTGCCCGGGATCGCCGCAGTGCGCCGCGGCGGACACGATCCGGGTCAGCAGATCGTCCTCCTCGTCGCAGGCCGCGACGAGGAGGAACTCGGCAAGCCGGTCGGGCTGCACGGAGCCCAC
>NZ_JBQQCE010000750.1:0-3006 GCF_052245645.1 Streptomyces sp. KR55
ATCCACCCCCCAAGGTGCTGCCGACGTCGACGGACAGCCGCCAACCCAATTTTCACGCCGGGGCAAGGCGTCACGCAGGGATACGCACACTGTGGTGGAAGCCGGGATCATCCAGTTCCATGGCCATCGCGTACTTGAAGTCGATGCGGCAGCGCACCGCCTCGGCGCCCTGCCGGTCCGACAGGCCGAGCACGAACTGCAGCACACAGACGGTGGCCAGCTGGGCGGGCGAGAGGCCCGGACGTCCGTCGCGCGGATACCAGTCCGCGAAGTCCTCGTCACGCCACAGCCCGTCCAGCCGGTCTCTCACCCACATCGCCGCCGTACCGTCCGGGTTGCTCGCCCGCGCGATCTGCGCGGTCAAAAGCGGGACTTGCTCACCGGAACGAGGACGGAGCGACAACGAACACCTCGACAACTGCATGGGCTCTCGGAACACCCCGAGCATGCCCGCCGATCACGCTGGCGCACCGGGCAACTCCAAGATCCCCGACAGAGTCAAGGGCTTGCCAGGAAACAATGCTGGTCGAGCCCGACGAGCGGGGCGATCCGATGTCGCCGCTGCGGTGGACGACGAAGTCGACCCGGAAGCTGGCAGCGGAGCTGACCCGCCAGGGCCACCGGGTCTCCGCCGACACGGTCGCCGGCCTGCTGCGGGAGGAAGGCTTTAGTCTGCAGGCCAACGTCAAGACCATCGAAGGCGCTCAGCACCCCGACAGGGACGCCCAGTTCCGCTACCTCAACGAGCAGGCACGAGACTACAGGGACGCCGGTGACCCGGTGATCAGCGTGGACAGCAAGAAGAATGAGCTGATCGGCGACTAGAAGAACGCCGGGCACGAATGGCGGCCCGCAGGGCAGCCCGTGGGTCAAGACGCACGACTTCCCCGGCCAGGCCGAGACGGCCAATGCGCCTGATGCCGATGCTCGTGGTGCCCAGGCACGAGAAGCCATCTTGCAGCTCTGGCACGCCCGCTCCGACTGGCCCAGCGGATGGCCACCACCCCAGGCGGCCGAGATGGCCAGGCTCCTGGACGGGCTGCCCTCCCTCGGTGCCATGGGTATACGGCTGATCCGTCGCGCGGCTTTGAGTTCGACTCCGCGTACGGTTCGATTCAGGACGATCTTAATTGCGTGCAGAGGCATAGAGACTCCAGGTCAATAGAGCGTGATGGGACCGTCGGGAAGCCAACCTTCCACGTATCCGGAGACCAGAAGGGCCACGCCTTCAGGTGAGACATCTCGGTGGCGAGTTCTGAGCTCGCTGATTTCCCACCGGGTGTGCGACGGAGACATCGCCTGAAACGAGTCCGACTCTTCCCCGTCGATCCGCACGATGAAAACGCGGGAAACGGTTCGCTGGTCGTGTTCCCAGCAGTCGGACTCCTGCGTTTCGCGAACGCCGTAGAGGGACCCGAAGTGAGGGTTTGTGATGTGAAATCGCTCGGCGAGGTACTGAGAGTGCGGAACGTGATCTTCTGTCCGGCTTGTGATCACTCGATGGTGTGATGTTGGGGTATCGCGGCCGGTCAGGCGTTCGGGGTTCGCTTGGGTTGTGGCATGAGCATGCGCAAGCCGTACTCGAGTGATGCTTCCGACGATCAGTGGGCCCTGGTCGAGCCCGTGATCACAGCCTGGAAAGCCGCACATCCGTCGGTCAGCGGCCATCAGGGCAGATACGAGATGCGGGAGATCGTGAACGCGATCCTGTACCAGAACCGCAGCGGCTGCCAGTGGGACCTGCTGCCCCACGACCTGCCGCCCGCCGGCGCGGTGAAGTACTACTTCTACAAGTGGCGCGATGACGGCACGGACCAGACCATCCACGATCTGATGCGGTGGCAACTTCGGGAGAAGAAGCGGCGGTTAGCCGATCCGAGCCTGGTGGTCCTGGACACGCAGAGCATCCATGCCGCGGTCGGCGTCCCCGCCACAACGACCGGCAAGGATGCCGCGAAAAGAGTGCCTGGCAGGAAGAGATGCCTGGCCGTGGACGTCCTTGGCCTCGTCATCGACTGCGTCGTCCTGCCCGCCTCCGCGCACGAGAACACAGCCGGTATCGCCCTGCTGGACGGTGTCGCCGCACAGTGCGACACGGTGACCAAGGCCCTGGTCGACCAGGGCTTCAAGAACAAGGTCGTCGAGCACGGCAAGACCGTGGGCATCGACGTCGAGATCGTCGAACGCAACCCGGACCAGGTCGGGTTCGTTCCGCAGGTCAAGCGGTGGATCGTGGAGCAGACGAACGGGATCTTGATGTTCTACCGCCGTCTCATACGCGACTACGAACACCGGCCCGCCTCCTCCCGCTCCCGCGTTCTGTGGGCGATGACCTCCGTCATGAGCCGCCGCCTCACCGGAGCCACCCTCGCCCCCTGGAGAACCGCATGAGCGACAACCTGCAGGTCAAAGCCATCCTGGAGCACATCGAGCCCGCGAGCGTGAACTGGCCGACCAGGCCGGGCAGTTGAGGGACCGCATCCAAGAACTCACCCGGAGATCGACGCGGAGAGCGAGAACCTGCGCATCACCCGCAAGACCCTCCTCACTCTCCCCGCGCTCTCACCTGCCACCGAGCCGGACCGCCCCGACATCCCGGACCACCCCGCCTACCAGCAGATCCTCACCGCCCTGGCCGACGCGGGCCAGCCGATGCGCGCCCGCGACCTCTACCAGGCCCTCGACCTGCCGATCCTCCCGAAGAACACCGAAGGCATCCGCTCCAAACTGAAACGCCTGGTCAGCCGGGACATCCTCATCGAACCCGAACCCGGCTTGTTCGCCCGCCCCGGCGCTTGAGGACCATCTCGCGCCCATGACCAGCAGTCCTTGTCCAACCTCAACTACGAAACGGACAAGAGCTCACGTTCCGCACTCTGAGTGGGCGTTTAGGTATCGCTTGTGGCACTACGTCGCTCTTGCGGCTGGTGCTCTTTGAGAGAGTTTATGCCCTACGTGGAGCTTCGCGGCCTTCCAGGCTCCGGCCTCGGCGTCCATTTGTTTCGT
>NZ_JBQQCE010000751.1:0-2991 GCF_052245645.1 Streptomyces sp. KR55
TTCGTCCGACGCGGCCGACGGCGTCGCATCGCCTGCCGGCTCCTCCACGGACTCGTGCTCCGTCGTCGTCTCGCTCACGTGGCGTCTCTCCCTTGATCAGCAGATCCGCCGTTGATTAGACACTCCCACTTCGCCTGTGGGGTCTCAAATTTCGCGGCACAGTCTCAGCGCTGATGGCACAACGGTGGCACTTATGCCGCTGCGGTGAGACCTCCTGGTCAGGGCTTTCATCCGTAGGCCGCGCCAGGGCGTGAACGACACGGCCCACGGTGATCCACACGGGGCGTCGGGTCAGGCACGATGGGCGAATGGATCAAGGAGCATCCTCGCTGGCTGACAGCACCCATGGCACGGTGACCGTTGAGACGATGTCCACGATGCGGTGATGGACATGAAGGTCAATGGCGGTTCGAGTCATCATCGGTGGCTGAGTACTGCCAAGGCGTGTCGTGCTGCGGTGGATGCTGACCTTGAATCGTTCGACCGTCTGCCGGTCGCGCAGGCCGCGCAGATGCGGGCCGAAGTGCGACGCGCCTCACGCCGGTACCGGTACGCGGTGGGGGTGGCTGATGTGCAAGGCCCAGCGTGGGCGGCAGCGTGGCTAAGCATCCTCGGTATGGCGATTGCGCTTCTTGCGACCTCCTCGGGAGTGTCATCCATCTGGCTCGTCTTGGATGGTGTGCTGTTCGTCGTCGGACTGCTCGTGATGGTGGTCGTGTTGTATTTCAGTATCGACCAGCTCGGGCGGCTGATTATCGGGCGCGGGTCAGCGTACGCGGAGCTGGTGATCTTCCTGGCGCTGGCAGTGGCGCCTCTGATGCTCATCCCGGCCAAGGGTGCTCCCGGCAGCCATCTGCCCCGGTCACTGTTCATGGGCTGGGGCGCAGGCTGGATGGCCTTGCTGGTGGGTTTGGTGATCAATGCCTTGGGCGTCACCGCCTGGGCGAAGTGGCGGGTCGGACAGCGCTGCCGCCCCTACGACGAGCTGGCTCTGGCCACGATGTGGTTGGCCGGCGACATGGAGATGCACAAGTCCGACTGGCACAGCCGTAGTACCGTCCGGCAGTGGTGTGCCGAGCTGGAGGGCCTGGCTAACTCCGCTGAATACTCCTTGGCGATTCCACGGCGACTGCCGTATAGAGTTCGGGGCGCGCGCCGGAAAACGAAGGCAGAAGCGCTGCGCGTTGCCGAGGTCTTCCGTGGCCACCAGGTAGCCATTGCCGCGGCGTACGGGACCGCACACATTGACCGGGTTGTGGCGTCTCTGACCGCTGCGATGCAGGCACTGCTGGTGGGTGACCGCACGTTGCTGCTGGCCAACGCTCCCGAGCATGTGCCGTTTTCCAATCGGTTGAAGCGGGGCGCAGCGCGGGTGTGGCCTTCGGTCGTACTTGCCGCCGCGGGTTGGTGGCTGCCGATGCTGCCGCTGCCAGGCATGGCCGAGGCCGGGATCTACGTCCGTACTGTGCTGTGGGTGTCAGCCGTCGGCCTTCTTGTCTCCCCGCAGGCATCCAGAGAGATCGGTGGGGTCCTGGGGAAGGCACTGCCTACGAAGTGACGTCCGCTCGTGAGGCTGGGCAGGGCAGACTGCGGTGGTGGCCACCGCCGAGGATTCGGACACGGCCATGAGACTCAGCGGCCGGACATGCCGTGAGACGTCGCAGGAAGCCCCAGATCACAGCGCCGTCGTTGGACGACGGCGCCGAGATCCTACATCGCCCGGCTGGTCACCAGCGACTGCATCCAGACCGGCATGAGCCTCTCCGACCTCGACCACTTCAAGTTCGACGGCACTGGCTACGACGAACTGGCCAAGTGCCGCCAGAACCTTTGCTGTTGCGTCCTGTGTATGCCCCGTTGTCAGTGCCGCGCCGTACCTTGGATTGGGCTGTAATCCGCGAAGACAAGGTGGTGGTGGGTGGCCAACATCGTCTGGCACACGAAGCTGCGCATCTCCTTGGATCTGACCAAGGATGACCTGGGACACGAGGGATACGAGGGGCTGTGGGACACGGTCTACACCATGGACCGGATGTACGCCGCCCGCGGTGTCCCGGTCGCTGAGCGAGACCTGCAATGCGGAGGTGTGTGCCGGGACGCCGGGGTGGAGGCGCCGATGTATCTGCGCCTGCGAGCCAATGGGCGGCGCGAGGCCGTTCACGAACGGCGCGAAGACGAAGAGCGCCACATCGTCCCTGTCAGCGACGAGCACAAGGCCTACCAGGAACGCATCCTCCGGGTCGCGGCCGAAGAAGGCTTCCACGGCGACAGCGAGGTCCGCACCAGCGTGGGCCGCAGTTGGATCCAGACCGACACGCTCGTCGAAGGAGCCGACGGACTGCGCATCGGATGGGAAGTCCAGCTGTCCTCGGCCGGCGCGCAAGGGCCCCGCAGCGTCCGCGCCCGCGCGGCGAAGGCTGAGAAGAACGGGATCACTCCCGCCTGGCACACCGACCGGGCCGACTACGCGCGCCGCAACGACACGCACTGGACGCGCAGCGACAGCCTGCCCGCCTATGTCATCGCCAAGACCGGTGACCTGCGCGTCGTCTCCGGCTTTCGCGTCCTGGACTTCTGGCACTGCGACGTCCACGCCGTGTACCCCTGTCCGGACGGCGTACGCCGGTGCGGCCGCTTCCACGCCACGCCCAAGCCGCGCGACGTCTTGTTCGACGACCTCGTACGCCGGACGGCGGCCGGCACCATCGTGCCGGTGCAGTTCCGCGTCGGCGGTACGACGCACCGATTCTGGGTCACTGACACCGACCGCGACCGCCTCGAGAATCTCCGCAGCGACGACACCCAGCTTCCACCCGTCTCGGAGCCCGACGCCCCTGCTCGTGCCAGCCGCAACCGTCCGACCTGCAAGCCCTCCCACTCAGCCCCGAACGCTCCAGCACCCGTCCCGGTTCTTCCCGCAATCCGAGTCCTGGCCCAGCAGGCTCCCTCCGCTGCTGAAACGGTGCCGGTTCAGACCGGGGCAGGAGCTCA
>NZ_JBQQCE010000752.1:0-2964 GCF_052245645.1 Streptomyces sp. KR55
GAGGGAGACGACCTGGCCGCCGCTGAGCGTGCTCAGGCTGCGGTCCAGGGTGAGGTCGGCGAGGCCCAGCCGGTCGAGCTGGGCGCGGGTGCGTTCCTCGATGTCCCAGTCGTCGCCGATGGTGGTGAAGTGCTCCTCGCTGACGTCCCCGGACTCCACGGCGTCCAGGGCCCGGATCACCGCGGCGACGCCCAGCACCTCGGCGACCGTGAGGTTGCCGGTCAGGGGGAGGCTCTGCGGGAGGTATCCGAGTGTGCCGCCGACGGACACGGAGCCGGTGGCGGGCTTCAGTTCGCCAGCGATCAGCTTGAGCAGGGTGCTCTTGCCCGAGCCGTTGGGGGCGACCAGGCCGGTGCGGCCGCTGTTCACGGTGAAGGACAGGTCGTGGAAGACCGGGGTGTCGTCGGGCCAGGCGAAGGAGAGGTTCGAGCAGACGATGGATGCGTCGGACATGGAGGTGACCTCGAGCGGCTTGAGGGCAGAGAACAGAGCTCTGCCCTGGTCAGACGTGGGAAAAGGGGTACGACGAGACGGACCACGTCGGCAGCGCTCCTGAGCGCCGGCCGGTGGCCGTCAGATCCGGATCTCACCCGGAGATGTCGTCTTCACCCACCACGTCTGTGACTCCTCGATACACGGTCAACGTCACTCGCAGCCTAACAGTCTCCGTCCTGCTCGGTCGACGGCGCGGCGTGCCGAGCTCATACGTGTGCATCAGCGGGCTTCTGTGTTGACACCCTAAAGACCCTCATGACAGCATCGTCACCAGTTAAGACGGTGACGATGCTGAGCATGGTGACTCGGCAGAGTTCACATGTGCCGGAAGGAGCGCAAACCATGGCCGAAAAGCCGAAGCCGAGGGCCGGAGGCGCACCGGTGGGGCGGCGGGCGATGCTGGGCATGCTCGGGGCGGGAGCGGCGGGGCTCGCCGCCGCGCCTTACCTCCAGCGTGGCTGGGAGGGGTTCCTCGCCACTGCCTCGGAGGTCGACCCCTCGGGCCTGACCGGTCTGCTGCCCAACCCGGGCGGCTTCCGGTACTACAGCGTCGTCGGCTCGGTGCCGCACAAGGACGCGACGAACTACGAACTCCGGGTCGACGGACTGGTGGAGCGGCCAAAGACCTACACGCTCGACGCGTTGCGCGCGATGCCGCAGACCCGGGTCGTCCACGACGTCGTATGCACGGACGGATGGCGAGTGGAGAACACACCCTTCGAGGGTGTGAAGTTGGCGGACATCCTCGACGACGCCGGAGTGCGTTCCCCGGGCGCGGCGATCCGGTTCACCTGCTTCGACGGCGCCTACAGCGAGAGCCTCACGCTGGAACAGGCGCGCCACTCGGACGTCCTGTTGGCGCGGAACATGCAGGAAAAGCCCATCACCCACGCGCACGGCGGACCGGTCCGCCTCTACGTGGCCCCCATGTACTTCTACAAGTCGGCCAAGTGGCTGTCCGGCATCTCGGTCACCGACAAGGTCGTTCCCGGCTACTGGGAGGAGCGCGGATATGCGGTCGACGGCTGGCTCGACGGAGCCGACCGGCACAGCGACGCGGCCTGAACACGACGGCCGGGTACGCCGCTTCAGCACCGCCGAGCGCATGGTCCACCGGGCCACGGGCTACCTGATGCTGCTGTGCCTGGTCTCCGCCGCCTGCCTCTACCTCGGGCCGCTGGCCCAACTCGTCGGACGGCGCCACCTGATGGTCACGGTCCACGAGTGGTCCGGCATCTCGCTGCCGCTGCCCTTCCTGCTGGGGCTCTTCTCGCCTGCCTTCCGCGCGGACCTGCGCAGGCTGAACCGCTTCGCGGTGTACGACCGTCAGTGGCTGCGCGCCGTCCGCAGGCGCCGCACCTCGCCCGAGGCCCGCCCGGCCGGCAAGTTCAACGCGGGCCAGAAGCTCTACGCGGGCTGGATCGCCGGTGCCGTACTGGTGATGATGTTCACCGGCCTGCTGATGTGGTTCATGGGGCTGCTGCCCTTCATCTCCCGCACCAGCGCGATCTTCGTCCACGACATCCTGGCCTGGGCAATCACGTTTGTTGTCCTCGGGCACATGTGCAAGGCGTTCGAGGGCCCCGAGGCGCGGCTGGGGATGCGCACGGGATACGTCAGCCAGCCGTGGGCGCAGCGGTACCACTCGCGGTGGCTGCGGGAGGAGCGCGTGGGTGACGTGTCCGAGCGGCGGACCGTCGAATGACCTAACACGTCCGCGACAGGGCTCGGCCGGTACCCGAAGGTGTGGACCGTCAAGTGACTGTTGTCGGGACGCGTGGTGCGGGGCCAGAGTGAGCCGAGGTCGAGAGCGACCGGCTTTTTTGTTCACCGAAGTTCTACCCACACCCCTTCGTCACCGCCTTAACTGGTGATAGCGTCCGGATCAGTCTTCGGCCCGCCTCATGTGCCGTGCACATGTGTCGCCGTGGCCAGGCACACACCTACTTCTTGGATGGGAAACCCATGAGACGACTTCTGACTGTCCTCGCGGCCGGTGTGCCGCTGGCCGCGGCGGTGTGTCTGCCGATCGCCTCGGCGGAGCCCCGGGACGGCTCCGCCGCCGCGCCGTTCGCCTGCTCGGCGCCGTCCGTGAAGGCGCCGGCCGGGACCAAGGTGGAGTCCGTGACAGCGGTCAGCCAGGAGGGCGGCACCATCCACGGCACCGGGGCCCTGGGCGGCACGGTCACCGGCGTCCCTGCCTACTGCGAAGTGACGGTCACCCTCACGCATCCGGGCGACGGCGACCACGCCAAGGTGCGGACCTGGCTGCCCGTCAGCGGCTGGAACGACCGTTTCCAGGGGCTCGGCGGCGCCGCCTACCTGGCCGGCGACAACGGCGTCGGCCTGGGCACCGCGGTCAAGAACGGCTACGCCGCCGTCTCCACCGACGCCGGTGTCGGAGACGTCCTCGACACCAGTTGGGCGCTGGACAGCGAGGGCCAGGTCAACACCGCGCTGCTGAAGAAC
>NZ_JBQQCE010000753.1:0-2933 GCF_052245645.1 Streptomyces sp. KR55
ACCCACGCCCCCGACCCCGGCCCTTCGTCCCACAACCGGTCCAGCATCCGGCGCCCGAAGATCGCGGGCGTGCTCACCACATCGAACGCGGAACCGCAGGGCAGGACGACCGGGGCGTCCGGACGCTCCTCCCAGAGGGCGAGCGTGCTGCGCGGATACGCTCCGGCCGAGGCGAGCCAGGCGGCGCCGTCCGAGGTCAGTGTGCTGCTGCTCATACACCCACATCTACGGGGTGTGAGCATTCCCCTCCTGTGGGTTGCCGGAAATCGGGACGCGGGAGGGTGAGAGGGAGTATCTTGCGCGCCCGGCATATGCCACGCAGGTGTGGCCGCTCCGGCAGCCCGGGCCGCTCACACGGGATCGGGTCCCCGCCCGTCGGCCCCCCGCATCAGGTCCCGCCCGAACTCCACCATCTTCTTGGCGTAGTCCTCGGTCCACTCGGCCCGCTCGGCGATGTCCGCGGGCGTCAGCCGGTCGAACCGCCGCGGATCGGCGAGCTGTGCCGCCGCGATCGCCTGGAACTCCACCGCCCGGTCGGCCGCCGCCCGGAAGGCCTGCGTCAGCTCCGTCGCCCGCGCCAGCAGCGCGCGCGGGTCGTCCATCGACTCCAGGTCGAAGAAGTGCTCCGGGTCGCCGGCCGCTTCCGCGGGCTCGAAGAGCAGGGGCGCGGGGCGTAGCCGCGGTTCGTTCCGACGCGGCGTGGGCTCCGCCATGTCTTGTCTCCTCCTCGTACGGTTCCGATGGCGCCGCCTGTGGGGTGGGCCACCCTCAATTGTCTCGCGCCTGCGCAAGAGGGCCCTCGGTCACCTCTGGCGTTCAGCGTTGCCAGGCCACCCGGTGTTCCGCCAGATGCGCGAGCACCGCATGGTTCGCCTCCCAGCCATCCGGAAACTTCACGACCGTGCCCAGCTGGACCGGCTCTGTCGACGGGTAGTCGTCCAGCAGGTCGCTCACCCCCGCCCGGCACACGACGATGCATGCGTGCCGGTGGCGGGAGGCCAGGACGCACAGACGGCCGGTTTCCAGGTGGAAGGCGGTGGCGTCGGGGCGGCCGGACAGGGGGTGCAGGACCACGGTGACGTCGTACTCCCGGCCCTGGAGGCGGTTCGCCGTGTCGACGGTGACGTCCGGGACGCCCAGTTCGGTCAGGGCCGCCCGGACCGCCGCCGCCTGGTCCCGGTGGGCCGTGCCGACGGCGATCCGGTCGGCGGTCAGCGGCGCGGCTTCGGGTGAGCGCTCCGACGTGGCCGCCCCGCCCCGGTCCAGCAGGCGTCGTACGACCGTCGCCACCGCCCGCACCGCCTCCGGGTCGGTACGCGGCGTGTGCCGGGCGGGCAGCTCCAGCAGGCCCCAGCCGGACTCCGCCGCCTCGTCGATCACCCGGTCGGGGCCGGAGCCGTCCGACGGGACGCCGAAGGTGAGCCGTCGGTCACCGTGGTCGGTCCCGCTGCGGAACGGCGTGTACGGATAGAACGCGTCCGAGACCAGGGGCGCCGCCGAGGCGGGCAGCCGCCAGGAGACCGGCAGGCGGTGCTGCGGCAGATCGGGGTTGTGCGCGAGCAGGGTGCTCACCGCGGAGGCCGAGGGGTCGTACGACAGGCCCGCCCACTGCTCGCTGCCCACGATCGCGAACGGGTCCAGCTGGCCCGGGTCGCCCACGAACAGCGCCCGCTCGAAGAGACCGGCCACGGCGAGCAGCGAGTCGGAGCGCATCTGGTACGCCTCGTCGACGATCGCGTGCCGCCACGGCTCGTCGGTCTTGACGTGGCCCCATTTGGCGGCGGTCGAGATCACGACGGGCAGTCCCGTCAGGTCGGCCGCCTTCGCCGACTTCCGTACCTGCGGCAGGTCGTCGAGCGCCTTGTCGTACGGGTCGGCGTCGCTGCTGTGCAGGCGGCCCACCGGCAGCTCGGGGCTCTTCTCGGCGAGCCTCAGCACCAGGTCGTCGACCTGGGCGTTGGTCTGCGCGATCACCATCAGTGGGCGCCCGGTGTCGGCGAGTTCGAGCGCGGCGCGGACCACGAGCGTGGACTTGCCGGCGCCGGGCGGGGAGTCGACGACGACGCCGCGGTGCGGGCCGTGCAACGTGTCGTGGAGGATCGCGTCGGTGGCCCGCGCCGCCGCGGCACCGGGGTCGAAGGCGGTCTGCGTGGTCACAGGATGTCCTCATCGGTGACGGGATCGGCGGGCTCGGGGGCGGTGTCCGCGCCGGGCGGCCCGCCGTGTGTCCACGGCGTGTCCTCCGGGTCGGGCAGCTTCGTACCGCCCCGCTGCTCGTGCTCGAACAGCGTGAAGCACACCGCGTCGCCCTTCTCCGGCACGGACCCGGCCTCGGGCTCCTTGCCGCGGCCCATCTTGTCGAGGATGCGCAGGACCACCAGCGTGCCGTCCTCCTCGTACCCCACGAACTCCGCCGCCTGCGGTTTTCCGTTGTACGACCGGTACACCTTCGCCCGCTCGCCCAGATGTGGCCGGTCGTCCGTGCGGACCGTGACGAGGGGGCGCGGGCTCGGGCGCTTGCCCTCGCTGTACGCCATCACGACATCCGTGACCTCTCCTGCGAACGCCTCCCCGGCCAGCCGTCGCCCGGCCATCACCAGCGGGTCGTCGAGCGCCTCCTGGGCCTCCAGGCGGGCCTGTTCACGCTCGCGCGCGGCGAGCTTGTTCGCCGCGGTCACCGCGTCGTCGCGGCGCGGCTGCGGGGGCTCACCGGCCAGGACGCGGTCCCGGTGACCGGTGAACGACCAGCGGTCGCGGGTCCACCGCTCCTCGACGTGCGCCCCCTCGGGCAGCCCCCGCAGCAGGTCGAGCCCGCGCCACACCGCGTCCCAGGTGGGCCGGGCGACCCGCTCGACGAGGGTGCGGATCTCCCGCTCGGCGGCGGTGAGGTCACCGAGCCGGTCGTCCGCCGCCATGCCGTCCTCGGCGGCGGA
>NZ_JBQQCE010000754.1:0-2927 GCF_052245645.1 Streptomyces sp. KR55
CCTTCACCTGGACCAAGTCCGCCGACGAGATCCTCAACTCCCTCGCCGACTACCTCACCAAGGTCGGAGCCAACAACCAGAAAACAGAGGAAAATTAACCCTCAGGATTTCTGGCGCATCACACTAGTAGTGCCTGGTCAGGTTGGTATCGGTTCTGGCGTGTTGCGGTGACAGGTGGGGCAGGCGCCGGTCCAGACCGCGAGGAGTAACTGCAGTTCGCGGGCGACCTGGTAGAGGCTCAGGCCGGCGCCGTCCCTTTTGGGGACCGGGTCAGTCGCTGGAGGGTGCAGAAGGCGTGCGCGACGGAGACGAGGGTGACGTGGTGATGCCAGCCCCTCCAGGTGCGGCCCTCGAAGTGGGCCAGGCCCAGGGCCTGCTTCATCTCGCGGTAGTCGTGCTCGATGCGCCAGCGCAGCTTCGCGGTGCGCACCAGGGTGGCCAGCGGGGTGTCGGCGGGAAGGTCGGCCAGCCAGAACTGGACGGGTTCGGGCTCGGTGGCGGGCCATTCGGCCAGCAGCCAGCGCCCGGGCAGCTCGGGACCGCCGGCGGCCTTGCGGATCTCGCGTCCGGCCGGCCGGATCCGCAGGGCCACGAATCGCGAGTACATGCGCTTGAAACCGCTGCGGCCGCTGCCCCGGCGGGAGCCTTCCCGCCACTGCACCGGCCGGGCGGCCTGTCGGCCGGCCGCGATGACCAGCTTCTTCACCGCCTGGGCCGCCTCGGGGTAGACGGGCTGAGGCCGCCGGCCGCGGCCGCCACAGGGCGGGGTGTGTGGCCGGGCCTCTTCGGGGTGGGCGGTGGTCGTAGTGGAAATGCCCACCACGTAGTGCAGTCCGCGTTCTTCCAGGCCCAGCCGGAAGGCGGCGGCATCGCCGTACCCGCCGTCGGCGACGGCGAGCGGGACCTCGACGCCCCACGACCGCGTCTCGTCGATCATGTCCAGGGCCAGCTGCCACTTCTCGACATGGCCCACCTCGGTGGGGATACCGCACGCAGCGCGGCGGGCCACCTTGGCCGCATCGGCCTTCGGCGAAGCAGGATCCCAGCTCTCGGGCAGGAACAGCCGCCAGTCGACGGCCGCCGACGCCCTGTCGCAGGCCAGGTGCAGCGACACTCCGGCCTGGCAGTTGGTGACCTTGCCCGCGGTGCCGGTGTACTGCCGCGTCACGCACGCCGACGCATCGCCGTCCTTGAGAAAGCCCGTGTCATCGATGATCAGCGCAGTCGGCTTGATCACCTGCTGCATCCGCCAGGCGAGGCGGGCCCGCACATGCGCCGCCTCCCACGGGCTGGAGGTGACGAAGTGGGCCAGGGCCTGCCGATTGCCGTCCTCGCCCAGCCGGGCGGCCATCGGTTCCACCGACTTGCGCCGCCCGTCCAGCAGCAGTCCCCGCAGATACACCTGGCCCCACCGGCGTTGATCCGCCCGCGCGAACGGCTCGAAAATCTCCGCCGCGAAGTCCTCCAGATCACAGCGGACCGCGGCCAACTCCCCACCCAGCACACCCGGTCAACGGCACAACCGATCAAACGGACACGCCACCGGCGAGTGAACCTGACCAAGCCCTACTAGTGCTGGATTCCTCTTTCGCTGGGTATATGGCCTGGTGGCGGGGTAGTTGATGGTGCTCGGGGGCGGGTGCTGGGCGATGGTTTTACGAGCACGGCCGACGCGTGATGAGGACGAACGGAGGGTCGTTCGCCGGTTGTCGCGGGCGCGGAAGGCTCCGCGTGATCTGGTGATGCGGGCCCGGATGATCGAGCTGAGCTGGTCGGGGCTGCGGGTGCCGGCGATCGCTGTTGAGCTGGGCTGCAGCCAGAAAACAGTGCGGTGCTGGCTGCACCGCTTCAACCGCTCAGGCCTGCAAGGGCTGGATGATCTGGGAGGGCAGGGCCGCAAGCGGCGGATCACCGAGGAGGAACGCTCCAGGATCATCTCCTTGGTGAAGACCGTGCCGCCTGGGCGGCTGCGGTGGGAGCCCGTCGGGGAGCTATGGGCGTTCGACGAGTCCGGGCCGGCCGAGTGGACCCTGGATGCCCTGGCCGCGGCAGCCCGGGCCGAGGGGATCGAGGTGGGGCGCTCACAGGTCAGGCGCATCCTGCTCGCCGAGGGTGTGCGCTGACGCCGCACCCGGTCCTGGACGCGTTCGAAGGACCCGGACTTCGTCCCAAAAGGACACGGATCATCGGCCTCTACACCCACCCGCCCGACGGTGCGACGGTGATCTGCGCCGACGAGCTGGGGCCGGTGATCCCGCGGACGTTCCCACCCGCACCTGCCTGGTCACCGGACGGACACCGGATCAAAGCGGAACTCGACTACAGCCGCGGACCGGAGAAAATCTGGGTCTACGGAGCCTTACGTGTCCGGGACGGCCAGCAGATCACCATGACCGCGTCCTCCCGCAACAGCGTCTTCTACCAGCAGTTCCTGCAACAGGTCGAGGACGCCAACCCGACCGGGGAGATCTGGATCGTCACCGACAACCTGTCCTCCCACAACAGCCTGTCCACTCGGACATGGCTGGAGGATCATCCCCGCATCCACCACGCCTTCATTCCCGTCGGCGCGTGCTGGCTCAACCTGCAGGAAGGATGGTGGCGCATCTTCCGCAAAACAGCCCTCGCCGGCCGGTCATTCGCCAACCGCGACGACATCGACCAGGCCACAACCCTGGCCACCGACCAGCTCAACTCCCGTGCCAATCCCTGGATCTGGGGCAGGCCGGCCCCGCCAACCCGCTTACTACGGCGCCGATATGTGTACACCGTTTGAGGAATCCAGCACTAGGGCCTGTCATCGGTTGTGATCAACAGGCTTTCAGGAGGCTGCCGATCCAGATGGTTGCTGCGCGGAGATGGAGTCCGGCGAGGTAGCTCTCGGGCGTCTTGTCATAGCGGGTGGCGATGCCTCGCCAGGCCTTCAT
>NZ_JBQQCE010000755.1:0-2911 GCF_052245645.1 Streptomyces sp. KR55
ACGGTGCTCCATGGAGCGCAGGAAGCGGTACGCGTCCTCCAGTTGCGCGGCGTCCGCCCGCCCCACGTACCCGCCCGCGGCCAGCGCCTGCAACGCGGCCAGCGTCGTCCCGCTCCGGAGCGAGGCGTCCGCCCGCCCGTGCACCAACTGCAGCAGCTGTACGGCGAATTCGACGTCGCGCAGGCCGCCCGGGCCCAGCTTCAGTTCGCGCTCGACCTCGGCGACGGGGATGTTCTCGACGACCCTCCGACGCATCTTCTGCACATCGGCGACGAAGTTCTCGCGCTCGGCGGCCTGCCACACCAGCGGCTCGAGGGCGGCGACGTACTCCTCGCCGAGTTCGATGTCACCGGCGACCGGGCGGGCCTTGAGCAGGGCCTGGAACTCCCAGGTCTTGGCCCAGCGTTGGTAGTAGGCGAGGTGGCTGCTGAGGGTGCGGACCAGCGGACCGTTGCGGCCCTCGGGGCGGAGATTGGCGTCGACGGGCCAGATGGAACCCTCGACGGTGGTCTCGGAGCAGATCCGCATCATGTGCGAGGCGAGCCGGGTCGCGGCGCGCAGCGCCTTGCCCTCGTCGGCTCCCTCGACGGCCTCGCCGACGAAGATGACGTCGACGTCGGAGACATAGTTCAGCTCGTGGCCGCCGCACTTGCCCATCGCGATGACGGCGAGCCGGCACAGCGCGGCGTCGTCGGGCGCGGCGGCGCGGGCGATGCCGAGGGCGGCGCGCAGGGTGGCGGTGGCCAGGTCGGCGAGCTCGGCCGCGGTCTGGGCGACATCGATCGTGCCGCACACGTCCCGCGCGGCGATGGACAGCAGACAGCGCCGGTAGGCGACGCGCAGGGTGACCGGGTCGGTGGCCTCGGCCAGGCCCCACTCGAACTCCGTCACCCCCGGGTGCAGGTCCCGCGGCTCGTAGGTGACGAGGGCCTGCCAGTCGCCGGCATGCCGGGCGAGGTGGTCGGCGAGGGCGGCCGAGGCGCCGAGCACACCGAGGAGACGGTCGCGCAGCGGCTTGGACGCGGTCAGGGTGTCGAGCAGTTCACGGCGTGCGGTGGGCGCGGGCTGGGCCTCCAGCAGCCGTACCAGACCGTGCAGGGCCAGGTCCGGGTCGGCGGTGGCGCCCAGTGCGTCCAGCAGCACCGGGTCGTCGCGCAGGCCCGCGAGCTCCACGCCGGACAGGAGCCGCTCGGCGGCGGCGGGATCGGTGAAGCCGTGCCGCAGCAGCCGCGTGAAGGTACTGCTTCTGCGCCCCGGCGTCATCCTCGCCCTCCCGTCCGGATCAACGTGCCACGAGCCGAGCCTAACCGGACTGCCCGCGTCGGGCGCCGATGAGTTTCCCGGGCTTACGGGGTCTGCCCTGTCGAGGACCTTCAGGAGGCAGCTCATGATCGCCAAGCAACCACAGACCCGTCTCGACCAGCGCTACAGCGACGAGGCGGCCACCGCGGTCCCCTGGTCGGAGGCCGAGGCGCTGCTCGCCGGGTCCGAGCTGTTCTGGATCTCGACGGTACGTCCCGACGGGCGGCCGCATGTGACCCCTCTGCTGGCCGTCTGGTCGGACGGCAGCCTGCACTTCTGCACCGGCCCGGAGGAGCGCAAGGCGCGGAACCTCGCCGCGAACCCGCACGTCGTGCTCACCACCGGCACCAACACGTGGAACAAGGGATACGACCTGGTGGTCGAGGGCGAGGCGGTGCGGATCACCGACGACGCCCGGCTGCGTGAACTGGCCGCCGGGTGGGAGGCGAAGTACGGCAGCGTCTGGCACTTCGACGTGGCGGACGGCTGCTTCCGGCACAGTGCGGGACACGCTTACGTCTACTCGGTGGCGCCGCACACGGTTTTCGGCTTCGGTAAGGACGAGCCGTTCAGCCAGACCCGTTGGCGATTCCCTTTGGAGGACCAGCCATGGACTTCACGCTCGAAGTGATCCCGCTGCCCGTGACCGACATCGACCGGGCCCGCGACTTCTACCGGGACCGCGTGGGCTTCCACGTCGACATCGACCAGGAGGTCATGCCGGGTATGCGCATCGTCCAGCTGACGCCTCCGGGCTCGGGCTGTTCGATCGCGCTCGGCGACAGCATCTGGGACCTGACCAAGGGCGAGACAAAGCCCGAGCCCGGCTCCTACCAGGGCCTCCAGCTGTGCGTCGCCGACATCAAGGCGGCCCGGGCGGAACTGGTCGAACGGGGCCTGGAGATCTCCGAGCCGGTCCAGTACTCCCCCGACGACGGCGCGACGTTCATGTACTTCAAGGACCCCGACGGCAACGGCTGGTCGATCCAGGAGTACCGCCGCCGGGCCACGGAGCCTCTGCACCAGGTGCTGGCGGAGTCGAAGCGGCAGTAGGGTCGGGGCCACCTTCTCGCCGGGTGCCGCTCCTACGCGGCGGGCATATTGTCCGCATATGGGTGGTACTCGGTGTGGCCGGTGCGGTGCGCCGTCGCAGGAGCGGTCGGTACGGCCCGGGGGAAGGTGAGAGCGTGCAGGACCCTGCCGGCTTCGTCGCTGCCGCGAGCTTCGGCCCGGAGCTGGTGGATCTCGCTCTGGCCCGGGTCGTGTCGGAGACCGGCGCGTCCGCGGGCTTTGTGTATCTGCTGCCGCCGGGTGAGCGGGTGCTGCGGCTGGCGGTGCTCAGCGGGGACTCACCGGAGCTCATCGCGCCGTGGGCGCAGGTGCGGCTCACCGCCCCGGTCCCGGTGGCCGACGCGGTGCGCGAGTGGCGCATGGTATGGCTCGGCAGCCAGGAAGAGCTGGCGCGCCGCTACCCGCAGTCCGCGCTCGTGCTGCCCTACCACTTGGCGGTGGCCGCCGCACCGATCACCACCGACACCACCGTCTGGGGCGGCCTGGTGCTGCGGTGGCCCGGCTCGCACCCGCCGCAGTTGCCCCCGCAGGAGCGCGA
>NZ_JBQQCE010000756.1:0-2898 GCF_052245645.1 Streptomyces sp. KR55
AGGAAGCCGGTGGACCTGGACGCTGTCGCCGACGAGCTGTACGGGCTGCGGCCGGAGGACTTCGTCGCCGCCCGCGACGCCCGCGCGGCGGCAGCCCGGAAGGCCGGTGACCGCGCCCTCGCGGAGAAGATCGCCGGGCTGCGCCGCCCCAGCCTGTCGGCGTGGGCGAGCAATCTCCTGGTCCGTGAGCAGCCCGGCGAGGTGGAGCCGCTGCTCCGGCTCGGGGAGGGGCTGCGCCGGGCACACCAGGAGCTGGACGGTGCGCAGCTGCGCGAGCTGAGCCGCCGGCAGCGTGTTCTGATCAGCGCGCTGTCCCGGCAGGCCGGACACCTCGCCGCCGAGCACGGTCGCCCCATCGGCGAGGGCGCCCAACGGGAGATCGAAAGCACCCTGCACGCCGTTCTCGCCGACCCGAAGGCCGCCGAAGAGTGGGCGAGCGGTCGGCTGGTCAAGCCGTTGACCGCCGCCGTCGGCTTCCCCGTCGCCGACCAGGGCGCCGTACGACGCGCGGCTGCCCTGTCGCCCGCCCCGGAGCCCCCGCCTGCTGCCCGGCGTGAGCGTGAAGGAGCGGACGAACGGCGGCGCAGCCGGCTGGCGGAGGCCCGGCAGGAAGCCGAGACGGCGGAACGGGAGCTGCGGGCTGCCGAGAAGGACGCGGCAGCGGCCGGCCACGAGGCGAACGAGGCCACGAGCCAGGCGGACCACGCCCGGCAGCGCGTGAACGAGCTCGCCGAGGAGCTGGAACGCGCCGAGGAGGAGCACCGGCAGGCCCGTGCCGCCACGCGCCGGGCGCATGAACGAGTGCGGTTCGTCGAGCGCCGGGTCCGTGAGGCCAGACGCCGAGCCGAAGCAGCCGCCGGCCAGGTCGAACGGCTCACCCCACAGCATCGGTGACCGACGCGTCGAACGCTCCGCAAGCCGGCGGCAGCCGCGTGAGTGGCCCGGCTCACATGGCGCGGCGGAGGCGTCGCCGACACCATAGAGCGCGTCACCGGCAGGCTGAAGGGATCACGCATGTTCCGCAAGGTGCTGGTCGCGAACCGCGGTGAGATCGCGATTCGTGCGTTCCGTGCCGGCTATGAGCTGGGCGCGAGAACCGTCGCCGTCTTCCCGCACGAGGACCGCAACTCGCTGCATCGGCTGAAGGCCGACGAGGCCTACGAGATCGGTGAGCCGGGACATCCGGTGCGGGCCTATCTCTCCGTCGAGGAGATCGTGCGTGCGGCGCGCCGGGCGGGAGCGGACGCCGTGTACCCGGGCTACGGGTTCCTGTCGGAGAACCCGGACCTGGCGCGGGCCTGCGAGGAGGCCGGCATCACCTTCGTCGGCCCGACCGCGGCGACCCTCGAACTGACCGGGAACAAGGCACGCGCGGTGGCCGCCGCCCGCGAGGCCGGCGTACCGGTGCTGGGCTCCTCGGCGCCCTCCACCGACGTGGACGAACTGGTCCGAGCAGCCGAGGGCATCGGCTTCCCGGTGTTCGTCAAGGCGGTCGCCGGGGGAGGCGGACGCGGCATGCGGCGCGTCGAGGACCCCGCCCTGCTGCGCGAGTCCATCGAGGCGGCGGCGCGTGAGGCGGCGTCCGCGTTCGGCGACCCGACCGTCTTCCTGGAGAAGGCCGTCGTCGACCCCCGCCACATCGAGGTGCAGATCCTCGCCGACGGGGACGGCAACGTCATCCACCTGTTCGAGCGCGACTGCTCGGTGCAGCGCCGCCACCAGAAGGTGATCGAGCTGGCGCCCGCGCCGAACCTCGACCCCGCGCTGCGCGAGCGGATCTGCGCCGACGCCGTGAGGTTCGCCCGGCAGATCGGCTACCGCAACGCCGGCACCGTGGAGTTCCTGCTCGACCCCGACGGGAACCACGTCTTCATCGAGATGAACCCGCGCATCCAGGTCGAGCACACGGTGACCGAGGAGGTCACCGACGTCGACCTCGTCCAGGCACAGCTGCGGATCGCCGCCGGCGAGACGCTGGCCGACCTCGGCCTCGCGCAGGAGACCGTCACCCTGCGGGGTGCCGCACTGCAGTGCCGTATCACCACCGAGGACCCGGCCAACGGGTTCCGCCCCGACACCGGCCGGATCAGCGCCTACCGCTCGCCCGGCGGCGCGGGCATCCGGCTGGACGGCGGTACCACCCACGCCGGTACGGAGATCAGCGCGCACTTCGACTCCATGCTGGTCAAGCTCACCTGCCGGGGCCGGGACTTCAGCACGGCGATCGGGCGCGCCCGGCGTGCCGTCGCCGAGTTCCGCATCCGCGGTGTGGCCACGAACATCCCGTTCCTGCAGGCCGTGCTGGACGACCCGGACTTCCGGGCCGGACAGGTCACCACCTCGTTCATCGAGCAGCGGCCGCACCTGCTCACCGCACGCCACTCCGCCGACCGCGGCACGAAGCTGCTCACCTACCTCGCCGACGTCACGGTGAACAAGCCCCACGGCGAGCGGCCCGAGGTGATCGACCCGGCCACCAAGTTGCCGCCCCTGCCCGGGATCGAACCGCCGGCAGGGTCGCGGCAGCGGCTCGTCGAGCTCGGTCCGGAAGGTTTCGCCGGGTGGCTGCGCACCTCGCCGACGATCGGCGTCACCGACACCACCTTCCGCGACGCCCACCAGTCGCTGCTGGCCACCCGGGTCCGCACCAAGGACATGCTCGCCGTGGCCCCGGTGGTGGCCCGCACCCTGCCGCAGCTGCTGTCCCTGGAGTGCTGGGGCGGCGCCACCTACGACGTCGCGTTGCGCTTCCTCGCCGAGGACCCGTGGGAGCGGCTGGCCGCACTGCGCGAGGCCGTTCCGAACATCTGCCTGCAGATGCTGCTGCGCGGCCGCAACACCGTGGGCTACACGCCGTACCCGACCGAGGTGACCGACGCCTTCGCGCAGGAGGCCGCG
>NZ_JBQQCE010000757.1:0-2887 GCF_052245645.1 Streptomyces sp. KR55
GCGCGACTACGTACGGGGCGGCTGGAACATCACCGGCGACACCTACGTCCGCGAGAGCGACGGCTACTTCCGCTACGTCGCCCGCGCGGACGACATGATCATCTCCGCCGGGTACAACATCGCCGGACCGGAGGTCGAGGACGCGTTGCTGCGTCATCCGGACGTGGTGGAGGCGGCGGTCGTCGGGCGGCCCGACGAGGCACGCGGCATGGCCGTGATGGCGTTCGTCGTCCTCAAGGAGGGCGCCGAGCGGGACGCCGAGGCGCTGCGCGGCTTCGTCAAGTCCGAACTGGCGCCGTACAAATGCCCGCGCGAGATCGTCTTCCTGGACGCCCTGCCGCGCACGGCGACCGGAAAACTTCAGAGGTTCCGCCTACGTACCGAGGGTGACCAGCAGTGATCCGCACGACCTAAGATGATCAACGTGTCCGACCAGCACGCCCCCCGGTCTCTCATCGTCACGCTCTACGGCGCGTACGGCCGCTCCATGCCCGGCCCGGTGCCCGTCGCCGAGCTGATCCGGCTGCTGGCCGCGGTCGGGGTGGACGCGCCCTCGGTGCGCTCGTCGGTGTCCCGGCTGAAACGGCGCGGTCTGCTCGTGCCGGCCCGCACGGAGCAGGGCGCGGCCGGCTACGAACTCTCCCCGGACGCCCGCCAGTTGCTCGACGACGGCGACCGGCGCATCTACGCGACCGCGCCGCCCGAGGAAGAGGGCTGGGTGCTCGCGGTGTTCTCGGTTCCCGAGTCGGAGCGGCAGAAGCGGCACGTGCTGCGCTCCCGGCTGGCCGGCCTCGGCTTCGGCACGGCGGCGCCCGGTGTGTGGATCGCCCCGGCCCGGCTGTACGAGGAGACCCGGCACACCCTCCAGCGCCTGCGCCTCGATGCGTACGTCGACCTCTTCCGCGGCGAGCACCTCGGCTTCGCGCCGACCGTCGAGGCGGTCGCCCGCTGGTGGGACCTGGCCGCGATCGCCAAGCAGCACGAGGCGTTCCTCGACCGGCACGCGCGCGTGCTGCAGGACTGGCAGCGGCGCACGGACACCCCGCCCGAGGAGGCCTACCGTGACTACCTCCTCGCCCTGGACTCCTGGCGCCATCTGCCCTATGCGGACCCCGGCCTGCCCGCGCGCCTGCTGCCCGCGAACTGGCCCGGCGTCCGCTCGGCCGCGGTGTTCCGGGGCCTGCACGAACGTCTGAGGGACGCCGGCGCAGCCTTCGTCGGCGTGTGACGCGGGCCCGGCGGAGTTCAACTCCCGAGCGTGAGGCGGGGCTTGGGGGCGTCCGTGCGGCCGGTCCGGGGGCGCCGGCTGCCCGCCCGGTACGGCGCCGGCCAGGCGACGCCCGGCCCCTCGTAGCCCTGCTCGGCGGCGGCGTGCAGGGTCCAGTGCGGGTCGTAGAGGTGCGGGCGGCCGAGCGCGCACAGGTCCGTGCGCCCGGCCAGGATCAGGGAGTTGACGTCGTCCCAGGAGGAGATCGCACCGACCGCGATCACCGGGATGCCCGCCTCGTGACGGATGCGGTCCGCGTACGGCGTCTGGTACGACCGCCCGAACTCCGGCCGCTCGTCGGCCACCACCTGCCCGGTCGACACGTCGATCGCGTCGGCGCCGTGCGCGGCGAAGGCCCGGGCGATCTCGACGGCCTCCTCGGCCGTGGTCCCGCCCTCGGCCCAGTCGGTGGCGGAGATACGGACGGTCATCGGCTTCTCCTCCGGCCATACGCCCCGTACGGCGTCGAAGACCTCCAGCGGGAAGCGGAGCCGTTTCGCGAGGGAGCCGCCGTAGGCGTCGGTGCGCAGGTTGGTCAGCGGGGAGAGGAAGCCGGAGAGCAGATAGCCGTGGGCGCAGTGCAGTTCGAGCAGGTCGAAGCCCGCGCGGGCGGCCCGCCAGGCGGCGGCGGTGAACTGCTCGCGCAGGTCGGTGAGTTGGGCGCGGGAGAGCTGTCGCGGGGTCTGGCTGCCCGGCTTGTACGGGAGGGGTGAGGCGGCCACGAGCGGCCAGTTGCCGTCGGGCAGCGGTTCGTCGATGCCCTCCCACATCAGCCTGGTCGAGCCCTTGCGCCCGGAGTGGCCGAGTTGCACGCCGATCGCGGTGCCCGGCGCCTGTGTGTGCACGAAGTCGGTGATCCGCTTCCATGCCTCGGCCTGCTTGCCGGTGTAGAGGCCGGTGCAGCCGGGCGTGATCCGCCCCTCGGGGCTGATGCACACCATCTCGGTCATCACCAGTCCGGCGCCGCCGAGGGCGCGGGCGCCGAGGTGGACGAGGTGGAAGTCGCCGGGGACGCCGTCGGTGGCGGAGTACATGTCCATGGGCGAGACGACGACCCGGTTGCGCAGGGTCAGGCCGCGCATCCGGAACGGGGTGAACATCGGGGGTGTGCCGGGCGGGCAGCCGAACTCGCGCTCGACGGCCTCGGTGAAGTGCGCATCGCGCAGCCGGAGGTTGTCGTGGGTGACCCGGCGGCTGCGGGTGAGCAGGTTGAAGGCGAACTGGCGGGGCGGCCGGCCGAGGTACAGCTCCAGGTTCTCGAACCACTCCAGGCTGGCGCGGGCCGCGCGCTGCGTGGAGGCGACGACCGGCTTGCGCTCCTCCTCGTACGCCGCCAACGCCCGCTGCAGCGAAGGCTGTTCCTCCAGGCAGGCCGCGAGCGCCAGCGCGTCCTCGACGGCGAGCTTCGTGCCGGAGCCGATGGAGAAATGGGCGGTGTGGGCGGCGTCGCCGAGCAGGACGACGTTGCCGTGCGACCAGCGCTCGTTGACGACCGTGCGGAAGGTGGTCCACGTCGAGTTGTTGGAGCGCAGAGGTCGGCCGCGGAGCGCGTCCGCGAAGATCTTGGCGCAGCGGTCGATCGACTCCTGCTCGCCGAGCTCCGCGAACCCGGCCGCCCGT
>NZ_JBQQCE010000758.1:0-2879 GCF_052245645.1 Streptomyces sp. KR55
CAGACCCGGCGGATACACCCAGGTCAACAACCCAAGACCCGATAACTCCGGCACACCCTCGGCCACCGACACCACCCCCGAGACGGTCCCAGCAGACTACGCCCGCAAGTTAACGCAACGGCATTGCTCCTAAAGCGGGTGTCGCAGGTTCGAATCCTGCCGGGGGCACAGAGAAGCACCTGGCCAAAAGCCCTTCCGTCCTGCGGACGGAAGGGCCTTTGCGTTTGTGGCCGCCTGAGCGCCAAGGCTCCTGCGGGCAGCTGATCCCGAGCGGCGTCTTGAGAAGCGGGCGGGCTTTCGCACCCTGCCCCGGACCGCCACCACCCCGGCACCCTCCGCGTCGTGCTCCCGTCGTAAAGTCCTGACGCGTGCGCGGACGACGACTTGACAATCGCTACGAACTGATCGAGCTATTGGGCTCCGGCGGCATGGGGGAGGTCTGGCGGGCCAGGGACGGGGAGTTGGGCCGTGAGGTGGCGGTCAAGATTCTCCTCGCGGCGCGGGACGACGGCGCGGACCAGGAGGAGTTGCTGGCCCGCTTTCGGCGCGAGGCCCGGGTCGCCGCCGCTCTGGACAGCCCACACATCGTCGCCGTGCACGATCACGGGACGGACGGTGGGAGCCCGTACCTCGTGATGGCACTCGTCGAAGGGCGGACGCTGGAGCAGGTCCTTCGGGAGAGCGGACGGGTAGCCGTCGCCGACGCGCTGCGGTGGATGGCGGACGTGTGCCGGGGCCTGGACGCCGCGCATACGGCCGACGTCGTCCACCGTGACATCAAGCCTGCCAACATCATGGTCACCGGCGAGGGCGCCGCCAAGATCGTCGACTTCGGCATCGCCAGGTTCACCGAGTTCCGGGCCGACGACCCGCAGGTGACGCAGACCGGGCGGCTGCCCTTCGGGAGCGTTCAGTACCTGGCGCCCGAGCGCTTCCGCCAGCGCCGGGGGGACGGCCGTACCGATCTCTACGCCGTGGGCTGCGTCTTGTACGAACTCCTCGTCGGCAGGCCTCCGTTCGTCGGCGACGCGGCCGGCGTGATGTACAACCACCTGCACGACGAGCCCTTGCGGCCCAGTCGGGCACGCGCCGGACTCACCCCCGACGTCGACCGGTTGATCCTCGACCTCATGGCCAAGGACCCGGATGACCGGCCCGGCGACGCGAAGGCCGCGCTCGCACGGATGGAAGCGGTGGCTCAGGCACTTGCTCCGGCGCCCCTGGCAGAGAGGGAACCGTCTCCTGCGCCCGAACCGGAGGCGGAACCTGTTCCCGTGGCACCCCCGGATGTCGTACGGGAATCGGGCCCCGAGGATGCCAGGCCGCCCGCCACCCCACGGCCGGTGTCCCGGGACGTCTCGAAAGAGACCTCGGCGCAGTCACCCTGGATTCCCGCCTCCCCGCCCGCCTCCACTCCGCGCCGCCCCCGCCGCACCCCCGTCCTCGTCGCCGTCGCCGCTCTGCTCGCCCTCGGCATCCCGGCCGGCATAGGCCTGAGCCTGTCATCCTCGGACGGCGCCGACGACGAGGGCCAGGCCCAGGCGCCGTCCACCGACAAGACCTCCACGGCTCCGACGTCGTACACGCTCGGTGTGGCGTACCACTGGGGGGAAGGCGAGGACGGGCAGGATCCCCGGATCACCACGCAGGTCGTCAAGGCCGCGCTGAAGGAGGCCGAGCGCAGGGCGGGGCGGAAGATCCCGGTGAACGTCGTAGCGGTGCAGGACTACGGGCAGACGCCCGCGCAGGAACTGCTGGAGCAGCACCCGGGGATGATCGCCCTCGTCGGCGCGATCGACGACTTCGCGGACGTCGAGACCGACTGGGCCGATGACATGGCTGTGGTCGACACCTGCGACGGCGGTGGCGGACCGGAGTGGGAATACGCCCTTCCGGCAACGGAGTTCGAGGTCGGACGGCAGGCGGCCCGTTACCTCGCGGGGGCGTACGGCGTCAGCAGGGTCGTGGACGCGTCGGAGAGCTACTGGGACACGGACACCGACAAGGACACCTTTGGACACGGTCTGCGCGAAGCCGGCCTCACCGCGCTGCCGCTGCCCTCGCAGAAGGGCACCGACGACCTGACCCCGAGCCGTATCACAGCGGACCTGGACACCTCACGGCCGGACGCCGTGACCGTGTCCGATCTGCGGGCCGGCGGCGGTGAGGAGACCCTCGTCCCGACCGTGCGGAAACGCGACACGCTGATCGCCGTCCACGCGAACTACGCCTCGGCCTGCGACATCGGCGACGACTTCGAGATGTTCGCCAGGGAGGACAAGCAACTCCCCGACGGCAGCCTTCGCTTCCGTACCTTCAACGACGAGCGGCAGAAGCCCGACTGTACGAATTTCCCCAAACTGTGCACGGCTTCCTCCGACCTGAGGAAACTGCTCGGCTACCGCGGCACGGCCGAGTTGTACGACGGCACGCTCGCGATCGCCGCGGGCCTCGACCGCGTGCTGGGTGACGGAGTACGACCGGCTGCCGACAGCATCCGTCCACAGCTCCGGGACACGCTCGACACGGTAGTGAGCGACGGGCTCCTGGGGCGCTACTCCTTCAAGGGGCACCAGGCGCAGAGGCGTCCGGTGTGGGTCGACCGCCTGGTGGACGGCAGCTGGAAGCAGCTGGGAACGGTCCAGCGACTCACGGGCGAGGCAACGAACGGCACCGGATGACGACGTGGGCCAGCGGATGGTGAGGGCCGCCGCTGGTAACCAGTGTTCCGCCAGTCAGACAGACCACGTTCGAATCCTGCCGGGGGCACCAGCGGAAACGCCCCGGACCGATCATGGTCCGGGGCGTTCGGCATCAGGTTCTGACACGCAGCTCTTCTCTGTGATCGCGCTGCGGCGCGCCTGCTGACGTACCCCCGT
>NZ_JBQQCE010000759.1:0-2842 GCF_052245645.1 Streptomyces sp. KR55
GAGCCGGAGGGACGACCACGACCATGAGCAAGCCGCTGAAGCAGATCCACCTGGCCGCCCACTTCCCCGGCGTCAACAACACCACCGTGTGGAGCGACCCGAGGGCCGGCAGCCACATCGAGTTCAGCTCCTTCGCGCACTTCGCGCGGACCGCCGAACGCGCCAAGTTCGACTTCCTGTTCCTCGCTGAGGGACTCCGGCTGCGCGAACAGGGCGGGCAGATCTACGACCTGGACGTCGTCGGCCGCCCCGACACCTTCACCGTGCTCGCCGCGCTCGCCGCCGTCACCGAGCACCTCGGCCTGACCGGCACCATCAACTCCACCTTCAACGAGCCCTACGAGGTCGCCCGCCAGTTCGCCAGCCTCGACCACCTCTCCGGCGGCCGTGCCGCCTGGAACGTGGTCACCTCCTGGGACGCCTTCACCGGCGAGAACTTTCGCCGCGGCGGCTTCCTGCCCCAGGAGGAGCGCTACTCCCGCGCCAAGGAGTTCCTGGCCACGGCGAACGAACTCTTCGACTCCTGGCACGGCGACGAGATCCTCGCCGACCAGGAGACCGGCACCTTCCTGCGGGACGCCAAGGCCGGCGCCTTCGTCCACACCGGGCAGCACTTCGACATCCACGGGCAGTTCAACGTCCCGCGCTCGCCGCAGGGCCGCCCGGTGATCTTCCAGGCCGGCGACTCCGACGAGGGCCGGGAGTTCGCCGCCTCCAGTGCCGACGCGATCTTCAGCCGGCACGCCACCCTCGAAGCGGGCCAGGCCTTCTACACCGACGTCAAGAACCGCCTCGCCAAGTACGGCCGCCGCCACGACCAGCTGCTGATCCTGCCCGCCGCCACCTTCACGCTCGCAGACACAGACGCCGAGGCGGAGGAGCTGGCCAAGGCGGTGCGCCGCCTGCAGGTCAGCGGCGCCACCGCGCTCAAGCATCTGGAGTTCGTCTGGAACCGGGACCTGTCCTCCTACGACCCGGACGGGCCGCTCCCCGACATCGACCCGGACGTCAGCGACAGCCACATCTCCAAGGGCCGCGCCCAGGTCCGCATGTACAGGGACCCGCTGGCCACCGCCCGCGAGTGGCGCGAGCTCGCCGCCGCCAACAACTGGTCCATCCGCGACCTGGTCATCGAGACCGGCAACCGGCAGAACTTCATCGGTTCGGCGGAGACGATCGCCCGCACCATCAACGAGTTCGTGCAGGCCGACGCGAGCGACGGCTTCATCCTCGTCCCGCACATCACCCCGGGCGGCCTCGACGAGTTCGCCGACAAGGTCGTCCCGCTGCTTCAGGAACAGGGCGTGTTCCGCACCGAGTACGAGGGCCCGACCCTGCGCCACCACCTCGGCCTGGCCCTCCCCCACTCTCGGCTTCGCTCGAGCGGGGGGACCCCCATCGACGAGGTCCGCGACGAGCGGGTGGCGTCGTGAAGTTCCTCGCCATCACCCTGATCGTGCACCGCCCGGACCCGATCACGGGCGTGCAGAAGACGACCCAGGACCGCTTTCGCGAGGTCCTCGACAACGCCCTGCTCGCCGAGGAACTGGGCTTCGACGGCTTCGGCGTGGGGGAGCGGCACGAGCGGCCCTTCATCTCCTCCTCGCCGACCGTCGTCCTCAGCCACATCGCGGCACTGACCCGGCGTATCCGCCTCTTCACCGCCGTGACGACGCTCAGCCTTCTGGACCCGGTGCGTGCCTACGAGGACTACGCCACTCTCGACCATCTCTCCGTTGTCCGCCTAGAGTTAATCATCGGCAAGGGCAACGGCGCAGCCCAGCGCGAGCTGTTCCATGTCACTCCCGAGGACCAGTGGGACCGCAACGCCGAGAGCTATGAGGTGTTCCGGCAGATCTGGCGGCAGGACAAAGTGACCGCGGCGACCCGCTTCCGCCCGCCGCTGAAGGACGCCGAGGTGTGGCCGAGGCCCTACCAGCAGCCCGTCCGGGTCTGGCACGGCAGCGCCACCAGCAAGGAGTCGGTGGACCTTGCCGCCCGCTACGGCGACCCGCTGTTCTCCGCGAACGTCACCAACCCCATCGAGCCGTACGCCGAGTTGATCAGGTACTACCGCGAGCGCTGGGAGTTCTACGGCCACGACCCGGCGAAGATCGCGGTCGGCGCCGGTACCGCCGGGCTGCTCGTGACCCGCACCTCCCAGGAAGCGATCGAGGTGTACCGGCCGATCTTCGAGTCGACGCTGGCGTTCCAGAGGCAGTTCGGCCTGCCGGTCGTTTTCGAGAACGTGGAGGACTTCGTCGAGCGCAGCTCCGCCCTGATCGGCAGCCCGCAACAGATCATCGAGAAGGTGCACCGCTACCACGAGCGGTTCGGGCACACCGTGCTCCATCTGCACGCGGACGCGAGCGGGTTGACGGATGCTCAGCACCGCACCTCGCTCCAGCTCTTCCAGTCCGAAGTCGCCCCGGTACTGCGCCGCGACATCCCGGACCCGCCCTTCGCCTGGGGACCGGTCCTGCCCATCACCGAGGAGGAGCCCACCCATGCCTGACATCCCCCTCGGCGTCCTCGACCTGGTGCCGATACCGTCCGGCTCGACGGCCGCCGACGCCCTGCGCAACTCCATCGACCTGGCACAGCAGGCCGAGCGCTTCGGGTACGCCCGGTACTGGTTCGCCGAGCACCACCTCAACCCGGGCGTCGCGGGTACGTCCCCCGCGGTCGTCCTCGCGCTGACCGCCTCCGCCACCTCCACGATCCGGCTCGGCTCCGGCGCCGTACAGCTCGGCCACCGCACCGCGCTGAGCACGGTCGAGGAGTTCGGACTGATCGACGCTCTGCACCCGGGCCGCTTCGACCTCGGCCTTGGACGCTCGGG
>NZ_JBQQCE010000076.1:0-27327 GCF_052245645.1 Streptomyces sp. KR55
GGCCGGGTCCGGCCGCCCGGGTTGTCCCGCAGATACGGCGGGCTGTCCCCGCCGTCCGCCGTGGCGTGTCCGCCGGGCGGGGTGCCGCCGTCCCGGCGCCGCAGGTACCGCTCGAACTCGCGGGCGATCGCCTCGCCCGACGCCTCCGGCAGCTCGGCGGTGTCCCGCGCCTCCTCCAGCGTCTGGACGTACTCCGCGACCTCGCTGTCCTCGGCGGCCAGCTGGTCCACCCCCACCTGCCAGGCCCGAGCGTCCTCGGGCAGCTCGCCCAGCGGGATGTGCACGCCGATCAGGTCCTCCAGGCGGTTGAGGAGGGCCAGCGTCGCCTTCGGGTTGGGCGGCTGCGACACGTAGTGCGGCACCGCCGCCCACAGCGACACCGCCGGTACACCCGCATGCGTGCAGGCCTCCTGCAGGACGCCGACGATGCCCGTGGGGCCCTCGTACTTGGTCTCCTCCAGGTCCATCCGGCGGGCCAGGTCCGCGTCGGACGTGGTCCCGCTGATCGGGACCGGACGGGTGTGCGGGGTGTCGCCGAGCAGGGCGCCCAGGATCACCACCAGCTCCACGCCCAGCTCGTGCGCGAAGCCGAGCAGCTCGTTGCAGAACGAGCGCCAGCGCATGGACGGTTCGATACCGCGCACCAGCACCAGATCACGCGGCTTGTCGCCGCCGACCCGGACCACCGACAACCTTGTCGTCGGCCAGGTGATCTTGCGGACGCCGGCGTCCATCCACACCGTGGGCCGGTTCACCTGGAAGTCGTAGTAGTCCTCCGCGTCCAGTGCCGCGAAGACCTCGCCCTTCCACTCCCTCTCGAGATGCGCGACCGCGGTGGAGGCGGCGTCGCCGGCATCGTTCCAGCCCTCGAACGCGGCCACCATGACCGGGTCGATCAGCTCGGGAACCCCCTCGAGCTCGATCACCCAGTGCCTCCTTCCGACGTGCCCTCGCCTAACGACCCAACCTTACGGCGTGCGGCGGGGGCGCCCGCAGCCCCCTTGCACGGGGGAGTGAACGGATCACTGCCCCGTTCGCCACTCCGGAACACCCCACGATTCATCCGAGCTGTCGTCGGCCCGCGGACCTGGCTCACAGGGTGCTGCGCAGCCACTGCTCCACGCTCGCGATGTGCACCGTGGCCCAGGAGCGGGCCGCCTCCGCGTCGCCGTCGCGCAGGGCGGCGAGGATGGCACGGTGCTCGTGCAGGGTGCGGCTGACCGCGTCCTGCTGGGTCAGGCCGCGCCAGATCCGAGCCCGGGTGGTCGGCCCGGACAGGCCCTCGAGCAGGGAACACAGCACCGAGTTGCCGGAGGCCTGCACGATGCTCCGGTGGAACTCCAGGTCGCAGGCGACGAGTTCCTCCACCGAGGGATCGCCGCCCAGGGCGTCCAACTGGGCCGTGAGGGCGTCGACTTCCTGCTCGCCGATGCGGCCGGCCGCCATCGCCGTGGCGGCCGGCTCCAGGATGCGGCGCACGGCCAGGAACTCCAGCACCGTGTCGTCGCGGTGGAAGTCGACGACGAAGCTCATGGCCTCCAGGAGCAGTTGCGGATCCAGGCTCGTCACATACGTCCCGTCGCCCTGCCGCACGTCCAGGATCCGGATCAGCGACAGCGCGCGTACCGCCTCGCGCAGGGAGTTGCGGGACAGCCCCAGGCCGGCGGCGAGTTCGCTCTCCTTGGGCAGCCGGTCACCGGGACGCAGCGCACCGGAGACGATCATGTCCTTGATCTTCTCGATCGCCTCGTCAGTCACTGCCATGACCGGCCTCCCTGTAGCTCAGACCTCCGATGTCTCAGCACATTATGGGGGTGCCGTCCGCCGATCGACGGGGAAAGGGGGCGGCTCCGTCGGCGTGGAGCCGCCCCCTTCGCTGTGCGGGCGTTACTTCTTGTCGAGCAGGTCCTGGACCTTCGTACGGACTTCGTCCGTGGCCAGGCCGCGGATCGTCAGCGTCGTACGGCGGCGCAGCACGTCGTCCTGCGTCTCGGCCCACTCGTGGTCGCGGGCCCAGACGACCTGCGCCCAGATCTCCGGGGCGTCGGGGTGGACCCGCTCGGCCAGCTCCGGGTTCTCGTTGGCGAGCCGGGCGATGTCGAAGGCCAGCGAACCGTAGTGCGTGGCCAGATGCCTGGCGGTGTCGGCCGCCATGCGCGGGCCGGGCGCCGGGCGGTCGACCAGCAGCCGGTGAGCGACCGCGCGGGGGTTGGCGACACCCGGCAGCGGCAGCTTCTTCGGCAGCGTGGAGATCGGCTCGAAGTCCTCGCCCAGCGGGCGGCCCGGCAGCGCCTCCAGCTTCTTCATGATCGTCCGACCGATGTGGCGGAAGGTCGTCCACTTGCCGCCCGCCACGGACAGCATCCCGCCGCGGCCCTCGGTGACCACCGTCTCGCGCTTGGCCTTGGCGGTGTCGCCGGGGCCGCCCGGCAGCACCCGCAGACCCGCGAAGGCGTAGGTGATCAGGTCACGGTCGAGCTGCTGGTCGCGGATGGAGAACGCGGCCTCGTCCAGGATCTGGGCTATGTCCTTGTCGTTGACCGAGACATCGGCCGGGTCGCCCTCGTACACCTCGTCGGTCGTGCCGAGCAGCAGCATGTCCTCCCAGGGAAGGGCGAAGGTGATGCGGTACTTGTCGATCGGGGTGGCGAGCGCGGCCTTCCAGGGGGAGGTGCGCTTCAGGACCAGATGTGCGCCCTTCGACAGGCGGATCGACGGGGCGGCATTCGGGTCCTCCATACGGCGCAGGTGGTCGACCCACGGGCCGGTGGCGTTCAGTACAAGGCGGGCGCTCACCCCGAACTCGTCACCGGACAGGCGGTCCTTGAGCTCGGCGCCGGTCACCCGGCCGTTGGTGAAGCGCAGTCCGGTCACCTCGGCGTGGTTGAGCACGACCGCGCCCGACTCGACGGCCGCGCGGACCGTCATCAGGGCCATCCGCGCGTCGTTCATCTGGTCGTCGCCGTACACGGCCACGGCCTTGAGGCCCTCGGTGCGCAGCTCGGGCACGTCCGCCTGGGCCTTGGCGGGGGAGAGCAGGTGGCCGACGCCGTCGCCGAAGGCCGACAGCATCGAGTAGGCGAAGACACCGGCCCCCAGCTTCGCGGCGCCGTGCGGGCCGCCCTTGTACACGGGGAGGTAGAAGGTGAGCGGGTTCGCCAGGTGGGGGGCCACCTGGCGGGAGACCGCACGGCGCTCGAAGTGGTTCTCCGCCACCAGCTTCACCGCGCCGGTCTGCAGGTAGCGCAGACCGCCGTGGAGCAGCTTGGAGGAGGCGGAGGAGGTGGCACCGGCGAAGTCGCCGGCGTCGACCAGGGCCACCCTGAGCCCGGACTGCGCGGCATGCCAGGCGGTGGAGATGCCCAGAATGCCGCCGCCGATCACGAGAAGGTCGTACGACGCCTTGGAGAGCTGCTCCCGGGTCTCGGCGCGGCTCGGGTTGGAGCCGGAGGCCGGGTGTGTCCCCAGGGCAGGCACGGACTGCAGGGTGGACTGGCTGGTCATGGTGGGTTGTTGCTCCTCGTCAGCTAGGTGGAGCTCTTCCGAGCTCTCGTCAGCTCTCGTCCTCGTCGAGCCAGCCCATGGTCCGTTCGACGGCCTTGAGCCAGCTCTTGTACTCACGGTCGCGGGTCTCCGCGTCCATGCGGGGGGTCCACTCGGCGGCCCGGCGCCAGTTGGCACGCAGGTCGTCGGTGCTGTTCCAGAAGCCGACGGCGAGACCGGCGGCGTAGGCGGCGCCGAGGCAGGTGGTCTCGGCGACCATCGGGCGCACGACGGGGGCGTCCACGAAGTCGGCGAGCGTCTGCATCAGCAGGTTGTTGGACGTCATGCCGCCGTCGACCTTGAGCGCCGCCAGCTCGACGCCGGAGTCCTTGGTCATGGCGTCGGCGATCTCCCGCGTCTGCCAGGCGGTGGCCTCCAGGACGGCGCGCGCGAGGTGCGCCTTGGTGACGTACCGGGTCAGACCGGCGATCACACCGCGGGCGTCGGAGCGCCAGTACGGGGCGAACAGACCGGAGAAGGCCGGCACGAAGTAGGCGCCGCCGTTGTCCTCGACCGACAGCGCGAGCGTCTCGATCTCGGCGGCGGTGGAGATCAGGCCCATCTGGTCGCGCATCCACTGCACCAGCGCACCGGTGACGGCGATCGAGCCCTCCAGGGCGTAGACCGGCTGCTCGCCGCCGATCTGGTAGCCGACGGTGGTCAGCAGCCCGCTGTAGGAGTTGATGATCTTGTCGCCGGTGTTCATCACCATGAAGGTGCCGGTGCCGTACGTCGACTTGGTCTCGCCCTCGGCGAAGCAGGTCTGGCCGAACAGGGCCGCCTGCTGGTCACCGAGCGCGGAGGCGACCGGGATGCCGCCGAGCAGGTCGCCCAGCTTGCCGCCGGTGATCTCGCCGTAGACCTCGGCGGACGAGCGGATCTCGGGGAGGATCTGCAGCGGTACGCTGATCGACTCGCAGATCTTCTCGTCCCACTGCATGGTGTGCAGGTTCATGAGAAGGGTGCGGGAGGCGTTGGTGACGTCGGTGACGTGGTGGCCGCCGTTGACACCGCCGGTCAGGTTCCAGATGACCCAGGTGTCCATGGTGCCGAAGAGGATGTCACCGGCTTCGGCACGCTCACGCAGGCCCTCGACGTTGTCGAGCAGCCAGCGGGCCTTGGGGCCGGAGAAGTAGGAGGCGAGGGGAAGGCCGGTCTCCCGGCGGAAGCGGTCCTGGCCGACGTTGCGGCCGAGTTCCCGGCACAGGGCGTCGGTGCGGGTGTCCTGCCAGACGATGGCGTTGTGGACGGGCTCACCGGTGTTCTTGTCCCACAGCACGGTGGTCTCGCGCTGGTTGGTGATGCCGATGGCCTTGATGTCGTCGCGGGTGATGCCGGCCTTCTCGACGGCGCCGACGACGACCTCCTGGACGTTGGTCCAGATCTCGGTTGCGTTGTGCTCGACCCAGCCCGGCTTCGGGAAGATCTGCTCGTGCTCCTTCTGGTCGACGGAGACGATCCGGCCGTCACGGTCGAAGATGATGCAGCGGGACGAGGTGGTCCCCTGGTCGATGGCGGCGATGAACGGGCCGGCGGTGTGTGCGTCGGTCACTGTGTGCTCCTGGAAGTCCTTGGGGCTGGGGCTCGGGTTACGGCGTCATGCTTGCGGCTGCGAGAGCGGACGGACCCGGTTCTAAGCAAAAGCGACGTTGTAGATGCCCGCCGCGATGGCGGCGCCGATCAGCGGACCGACCACCGGAACCCATGCGTAGGACCAGTCCGAACCGCCCTTGTTGGGCAGGGGCAGAAGGGCGTGCACGATACGCGGACCGAGGTCACGGGCCGGGTTGATGGCGTAGCCGGTCGGGCCGCCGAGCGAGAGGCCGATGCCGACCACGACGAGGGCGACCATCAGACCGCCGACGGTGCCGAGGCCGTTGCCGTTGTCGTTGAGACCCTGCGTGAGGACAGCGATGACCAGCACGAACGTGCCGATGATCTCCGTCGTGAGGTTCATCACAGCGTTCCGGATCTCGGGGCCGGTGGAGAAGATGCCCAGGACCGGTCCTGCGCCCTTCTCCCGCGCCTCGACCGCCTTGGCCTGCGTGGTCTCCGCGCCCGGCCCGCCGACGATCTCCTTGTCGGTGAGGTGCGCGTGGAACTGGCCGTAGTAGGCGAGCCAGACCAGCGTCGCGCCGATCATGGCGCCGAGCAGCTGTCCGCCCCAGTAGACCGGGAGGTTGCTCCAGTCGCTGTCCTTGATCGCGATACCGAGCGTGACCGCCGGGTTGAGGTGGGCGCCGGACAGCGGCGCCGAGACGTAGACGGCCGTCAGCACGGCGAAACCCCACCCGAAGGTGATCGCGAGCCAGCCGGCGTTGCGGGCCTTGGAGGCCTTGAGAACGACGGCGGCAACGACGCCACCGCCGAGCAGGATGAGTATGGCGGTACCGATGGTCTCGCCGATGAAGATGTCGGAGCTGGACACCCGCGACTCCTTTGTCCTTCGTCCAGGGGAAGCCGAACCCCGAGTCCCTTCCGGGGTCCGCGAGCCCTCGCAGTGAGGGCGATACCGGCCCTTGGCGTTGTCACACTCTAGCGCGTATTGCCGTTAGGTGTTCGACAATGCCGACCGATGGACGGGAGTCTTGCTTCGGCGTTACGCGCACGTCAAGAGTTCTGTTGTCGAAAATGCGATCGTTATTGATCGCTATGAGCTGGTCGACCTCTGGGGCGGATGTGTTGGAATGTGCCCTATATGTTCGTTTTTAGGGTAGGCCGAAAGCCGGAACGCCGTACTGACGCCCCGGTTTGCTCGGATATATGTGTCAGAACCGCCCGGCGCCCAGGTCCCGCGACACCGCGCGGGCACAGTCCCGTACCGCCGCGATCAGCTCGGGGCGCAGCTCGCCGTCCGGGCGCAGCCGCTCCACGGCGCCCGTGATGCCGACCGCGCCGACCGGCATGCGCCGCCGGTCGTGGATGGGTGCGGCGACGGAGGCGACGCCCTCCCAGGTCTCCTCGACGTCCGCCGCGTAGCCGCGCGCGCGTGTGATGTCGAGGATGTGCTCGAAGCCGTCCAGTTCGCACACGGTGCGGTCGGTGAACGCCTTGCGGTCGCTCTCCAGTGCCTCGCTGTGCGCGACCGGGTCGTACGCCGACAGGACCTTGCCCAGGGCCGTGGAGTGCAGCGGCTGCATGGCCCCGATCTCCAGCACCTGCCGGCTGTCGTCGGGCCGGAAGACGTGGTGCACGATCAGCACGCCCTGCTGGTGCAGCACCCCCAGATAGACGCTCTCCCCGCTGGAGCGGGCCAGGTCGTCCGTCCACACCAGGGCCCGCGCGCGCAGCTCGTGCACGTCCAGGTACGTGGTGCCCAGGCGCAGCAGCTCGGCGCCCAGCTGGTAGCGCCCGGAGGCGTCGTCCTGCTCGACGAAGCCCTCCTGCTGGAGGGTGCGCAGGATGCCGTGGGCCGTGCCCTTGGCGAGGCCGAGGGCCGAGGCGATGTCGGACAGACCCAGCCGCCGCTCGCCGCCCGCGAGCAGGCGCAGCATCGCGGCCGCCCGTTCGAGCGACTGGATGTTCCGTGCCATCGCCGTTCTGCCTCCGTCCCCTGTGCGACCGTCGAGCCACGACGTCCGCCTCGCTGTTCGCCGATGTTCGACTATGTCCAGTGTTCGGCAATGCCGAACACTACCTGTCGATGCCGATCTGCCGCCAATGGTCGGTCGGCAGTTGTTGCGTCACACGTCCACCGGCGGTGACCCGGCCGCCGTCGTGGTCCGTCTCGTGGACGCCCCTGACCATAGGCCCCGGGTCCCGGCTACCCTGGCGGCGTGCGCCCTCGTCCGGAAGCCCGCGCGGGCTTGGGACAGGAAGCGCAAAGCCGACAGCCGTCGCACTCCAGGGAGCCCATACATGGCCTCGTTGCCGCAGACCCCTTCCACCGACAGTTCCACCGACAGCCGGACCCGCGTGTCCGCCCTGCGCGAGGCGCTCGCCACCCGAGTGGTGGTAGCCGACGGGGCGATGGGCACCATGCTCCAGGCCCAGGAACCCACCCTCGAGGACTTCCAGCACCTCGAGGGCTGCAACGAGGTCCTGAACGTCACCCGCCCGGACATCGTGCGCTCGGTGCATGCCGAGTACTTCGCCGCGGGCGTGGACTGTGTGGAGACCAACACCTTCGGCGCGAACCTCAGCGCTCTCGGCGAGTACGACATCGCCGACCGCATCCACGAGCTGTCCGAGGCAGGTGCCCGGATCGCCCGTGAGACCGCCGACGAGTTCGCGCAGCGCACCGGGCAGCAGCGCTGGGTGCTCGGCTCGATGGGCCCCGGCACCAAGCTGCCCACCCTCGGCCACACCACCTTCGCCGCGATCCGCGACGCCTACCAGCAGAACGCCGAGGGCCTCCTCGCGGGCGGCGCGGACGCGCTGCTCGTGGAGACCACGCAGGACCTGCTCCAGACCAAGGCCTCGGTCGTCGCCGCCCGCCGGGCGATGCGGACGGCCGGCTACGATGTACCGCTGATCGTCTCGGTCACCGTCGAGACCACCGGCACCATGCTGCTCGGCTCCGAGATCGGCGCGGCGCTCACCGCGCTGGAGCCGCTCGGCATCGACATGATCGGCCTGAACTGCGCGACCGGCCCGGCCGAGATGAGCGAGCATCTGCGCTTCCTGGCCCGCCACTCCCGCATCCCGCTGTCCTGCATGCCGAACGCCGGCCTGCCCGTGCTGACGGCCGAGGGCGCCCACTACCCGCTCACCGCGCCGGAACTTGCCGATGCGCAGGAGAACTTCGTCCGGGACTACGGGCTGTCGTTGGTGGGCGGCTGCTGCGGTACGACGCCGGAGCATCTGCGGCAGGTCGTGGAGCGGGTCCGGGACACCACGCCGAGCGAGCGCAGTCCGCGTCCGGAGCCGGGCGCCGCGTCCCTGTACCAGTCGGTGCCGTTCCGTCAGGACACCTCGTATCTGGCGATCGGTGAGCGGACGAACGCCAACGGGTCCAAGAAGTTCCGTGAGGCGATGCTGGAGGGCCGCTGGGACGACTGTGTGGAGATGGCCCGGGAGCAGATCCGTGAGGGCGCGCACATGCTCGACCTGTGCGTGGACTACGTCGGCCGGGACGGCGTCGCCGACATGGAGGAACTGGCCGGCCGGTTCGCGACCGCCTCGACGCTGCCGATCGTGCTGGACTCCACCGAGGTCGACGTGATCCGGGCGGGCCTGGAGAAGCTGGGTGGCCGGGCGGTCATCAACTCGGTGAACTACGAGGACGGTGACGGGCCCGAGTCGCGGTTCGCGAAGGTCACGGAGCTGGCCCGGGAGCACGGCGCCGCGCTGATCGCCCTGACCATCGACGAGGAGGGCCAGGCCCGTACCGTTCAGAAGAAGGTCGAGATCGCCGAGCGTCTGATCGCCGATCTGACCGGCAACTGGGGCATCCACGAGTCGGACATCCTCATCGACTGTCTGACCTTCACGATCTGCACCGGGCAGGAGGAGTCCCGGGGCGACGGCATCGCCACCATCGAGGCGATCCGCGAGCTGAAGCGCCGTCACCCCGAGGTGCAGACCACGCTCGGCCTGTCCAACATCTCCTTCGGCCTGAACCCGGCCGCCCGGATCCTGCTCAACTCCGTCTTCCTCGACGAGTGCGTCAAGGCGGGCCTGGACTCGGCGATCGTGCACGCGTCGAAGATCCTGCCGATCGCCCGCTTCGACGACGAGCAGGTCACCACCGCCCTCGACCTGATCTACGACCGCCGCCGTGACGGCTACGACCCGCTGCAGAAGCTGATGGCGCTGTTCGAGGGCGCCACCGCCAAGTCGCTGAAGGCGGGCAAGGCGGAGGAACTGGCCGCGCTGCCGCTGGAGGAGCGCCTCAAGCGGCGCATCATCGACGGCGAGCGCAACGGCCTGGAGGCCGACCTCGCCGAGGCCCTGCAGGACCGGCCGGCCCTGGACATCGTCAACGACACCCTGCTGGACGGCATGAAGGTGGTCGGTGAGCTGTTCGGGTCCGGGCAGATGCAGTTGCCGTTCGTGCTGCAGTCCGCCGAGGTGATGAAGGCCGCCGTCGCCCATCTCGAGCCGCACATGGAGAAGACCGACGCGGACGGCAAGGGCACCATCGTGCTGGCCACCGTGCGCGGCGACGTTCACGACATCGGCAAGAACCTGGTCGACATCATCCTGTCCAACAACGGCTACAACGTGGTCAACCTGGGCATCAAGCAGCCGGTCTCGGCGATCCTGGACGCCGCCCAGGAGCACAGGGCCGATGTCATCGGCATGTCCGGGCTGCTGGTGAAGTCCACGGTGATCATGAAGGAGAACCTGGAGGAGCTCAACGCCCGGGGCCTGGCCGCCGACTACCCGGTCATCCTCGGCGGCGCCGCCCTCACCCGCGCCTACGTCGAGCAGGACCTGCACGAGATCTACGAGGGCGAGGTCCGCTACGCCCGGGACGCCTTCGAGGGCCTGCGCCTGATGGACGCCCTCATCGGCGTCAAGCGGGGCGTGCCCGGCGCGAAGCTGCCGGAGCTCAGGCAGCGCCGGGTGCGGGCCGCCGCCACCGCCGTTGTCGAGGAGCGTCCGGAGGAGGGGCACGTCCGCTCCGACGTCGCCACCGACAACCCCGTCCCGACGCCGCCGTTCTGGGGCACCCGCGTCGTCAAGGGCATCCAGCTCAAGGAGTACGCGTCCTGGCTGGACGAGGGTGCCCTGTTCAAGGGCCAGTGGGGGCTGAAGCAGGCCCGCACCGGTGAGGGCCCCTCCTACGAGGAACTCGTCGAGAGCGAGGGCCGGCCCCGGCTGCGCGGCCTGCTGGACCGCCTCCAGACCGAGAACCTGCTCGAGGCGGCCGTGGTGTACGGCTACTTCCCGTGCGTGTCCAAGGACGACGACCTGATCATCCTGGACGACGCGGGCAACGAGCGCACCCGGTTCACCTTCCCGCGCCAGCGCCGCGGCCGCCGGCTGTGCCTGGCCGACTTCTTCCGCCCGGAAGAGGCCGGCGAGACGGATGTGGTCGGGCTCCAGGTCGTCACGGTGGGCTCGCGGATCGGGGAGGAGACGGCCCGGCTGTTCGAGTCCGACTCCTACCGCGACTACCTCGAACTCCACGGCCTGTCCGTGCAGTTGGCCGAGGCCCTCGCCGAGTACTGGCACGCGCGTGTGCGGGCCGAGCTGGGCTTCGCCGGGGAGGACCCGGCCGACATCGAGGACATGTTCGCGCTGAAGTACCGGGGAGCGCGTTTCTCGCTCGGCTACGGCGCCTGCCCGGACCTGGAGGACCGGGCGAAGATCGCCGACCTGCTCGAGCCGGAGCGGATCGGGGTCCGGCTGTCCGAGGAGTTCCAGCTGCACCCCGAGCAGTCCACGGACGCCATCGTGATCCACCACCCCGAGGCGAAGTACTTCAACGCACGCTGATCGGATACGTCGTACACTGGTCGGTCCACAGCAGGCCGGTTCCCGTCAGGGAACCGGCCTGCTAGTCCCTCAGGAGGTACCACCGGATGACGACGACGGTCCCCGCACTCGGCACCCGTACGGCGGAGGGCTCCGCCCTGCAGGCCGTGCTCCTCGACATGGACGGCACCCTGGTGGACACCGAGGGCTTCTGGTGGGACGTCGAGGTCGAGGTCTTCGCAGGCCTCGGTCACACCCTCGACGATTCCTGGCGCCATGTCGTGGTCGGCGGTCCCATGACCCGCAGCGCGGGGTTCCTGATCGAGGCCACCGGCGCCGACATCACCCTCGCCGAGCTCACCGTCCTGCTCAACCAGGGGTTCGAGGACCGTATCGACCGCGCACTGCCGCTGATGCCGGGTGCAGCCCGGCTGCTGGCCGAACTTGCCGCGCACGAGATCCCGACGGCGCTGGTCTCGGCCTCGCACCGGCGCATCATCGACCGGGTGCTGGGCTCGATCGGCCCCCAGTACTTCGCCCTGACCGTGGCCGGGGACGAGGTCGCGCGCACCAAGCCGCACCCCGACCCGTATCTGCTCGCCGCCGCGGGACTCGGCGCGGAACCGGCCAGATGCGCGGTCGTCGAGGACACCGCGACCGGTGTGGCGGCCGCCGAGGCCGCGGGCTGCCCGGTGGTGGCCGTACCGTCGGTGGCCCCGATCGCCCCGGCTGCCCGGCGTACCGTGGTGGACTCTCTCGAACAGGTGGACCTGGCATTTCTGCGCGGCCTGATGACGGAAATGCGCTAGGTGTTCACCCACCGTACTGCTTCGACGGAACAGCAATTCACCGGGTGCACTTGCGAAAGAATTCGAACTCCCGGATGGCCGAATTCCGGTCCTGTTGAACCCTGTGCGAAAGTGTGATGTTCGCCACTACTTGAGGGGTCGACAGGGGCCTGCCCGTGTGTCTCACGGCCCCAATACAGGGCGGTCGCCCCGCCCTTGTGTCCCGATTCATGGAACGCTGCACTAATCCTTCCGCTGTCGGGTTTTCAGTGTGTCCGCGCCCGGTTTCGCAGCGTGATGGGCGCTCAACTCCCGTCGCTGCGAACCCCGGAGCGGGTGCGCATTAATCTCGTCGCGAGAACCTCGCCCCCCGCTCCCGTGCTCCGCTGCGCCACCCCTGCATGCCGGATACACGGACTTGACAGCTCTGGAGAAACTCGAGCATGAACCGCAAGACTTTGGTGCTGCCGGCTGTGGTCGGCCTGCTTGCGCCCGCGCTCGCCGCCTGTGGCGGGTCGGACAGCGGGAGCGACGGCGGCGATGCGATCGTCGTCGGCACCACGGACCGGTTCATCGCCACCAAGGACGCCCCCGCGCCCCTCGACCCGGCGTACGCCTACGACGTCGGCACCTGGAACGTGCTGCGGCAGACCGTGCAGACCCTGATGGTCCAGCCGCGCGGCGACGGCGAACCCGTCCCCGAGGCCGCCCAGAACTGCGGCTTCACCGACACCGGCAACGAGCGTTACGCCTGCAAGCTGCGCGCCGACCTGAAGTTCTCCAACGGCGACCCCATCACCGCGGCCGACGTGAAGTTCTCCATCGACCGGGCCCGCGCCATCAAGGCCGACAGTGGCGTCTTCGCGCTGCTGTCCACCGTCGACACCGTCGAGACACAGGGCGACAACGAAGTCATCTTCCACCTCAAGACCGCGGACGCCACCTTCCCGTACAAGCTGTCGACTCCGGTCGCGGGCATCGTGAACCCCGACAACTACGAGAAGAACAAGCTGCGCGAGGGTTTCCAGATCGACGGCTCCGGCCCCTACACCCTTGAGGCCGAGGAGAAGAACGACGAACTCGTCCGGGCCGTGTTCACCAAGAACCCCCACTACAAGGGGGCGTTGACGGTGAACAACGAGGAGGTCGGCATGGTCTCCTACAAGGACGCCGACGCCATGGGCGACGCCCTCGACAAGGGCGACATCGACATGATGACGCGCTCCATGACGCCCGAGCAGATCGACAAGCTCTCCGCCGCCTCCGACGGCGACGTCGACCTCGTGGAGATGCCCGGCCTGGAGATCCGCTACCTGGCCTTCAACACCGACGCCCCGACGGTGAAGGACAAGGCCGTACGGCAGGCCATGGCCCAGATCGTGAACCGCAGCGAACTGATCTCCAAGGTCTACGGCTCCCAGGCCGAACCGCTGTACTCACTGGTCCCGGCCTCCATCACCGGCCATTCCAACGCCTTCTTCAACAAGTACGGCGACCCCAGCGTCACCAAGGCCAAGGCCCTGCTGACCGCCGCCGACATCACCACCCCGGTCGAGCTGACGCTGCACTACACGACCGACCACTACGGCACCGCCACGAAGCAGGAGTTCGAGCAGCTGCAGCAGCAGCTCAACGACAGCGGCCTGTTCGACGTCAGCATCGAGGGCGCACCCTGGGACACCTTCGTACCCGCCGAACGCAACGGCGAGTACGACGTGTTCGGCATGGGCTGGTTCCCCGACTTCCCCGACGCCGACAGCTTCGTCGCCCCGTTCCTGGACAAGGACAACTTCCTCAAGTCGCCGTACGCCAACAGCGAGATCCGCAACTCCCTGATCCCGGAGTCCCGTCGTGAGGCCAACCGGCTGGGTGCCGCCGACAGCCTCAACCGGATCCAGGACATCGTGGCCGAGGACGTACCCGTGCTGCCGCTGTGGCAGGGCAAGCAGTACGTGGCCGCGCGCGACGACGTCACGGGCGTCGCGTACGCTCTCAACTCCTCCTCGACCCTCCAGCTGTGGGAGCTCGGCCGCGGTGTGAGCGGCTGACCCACCCCCCTTTCCGTGCCCGGGTCCTGGACGGCGGCCCGGGACCTTCGAGAACGACGTAAGGCACACGCAGTGAACATACGCAACCAGTGGCCGGTTCTGCCGATCGTGGCCGGGCTGGCCTCCGGTCTGCTGACCGGATGCGGATCCGAGACCGGCGACTCCGGGGAGAACGGCTCCAACGTGGTCATGGGGATGTCCGACGACGTCCTCTCCACGGACCCCGCGTCCGGCTACGACCCCGGCTCGTGGCTGTTGTTCAACAACGTCTTCCAGTCCCTGCTGAGCTTCCCCAAGGGCGGCACCGAACCGCAGCCGGAGGCGGCCCGCGGGTGCACCTTCACGGACACCTCGACCAAGGTCTACAAGTGCACGCTGAAGGACGGTCTGAAGTTCAGCAACGGTGACCCCCTCACCTCGAAGGACGTCAAGTTCTCCTTCGACCGCATGCTGAAGATCAACGACGAGGCCGGTCCGGCCGTCATGTTCCCCATGCTCGACTCGGTCCGGACGCCGGACGAGAAGACCGTCGTGTTCAACCTGAAGGTCGCCGACGCCACCTTCCCCAGCAAGATCGCCTCCGGTGCCGGCTCCATCGTCAACCACCGGCAGTACGACGCGAACGGGCTGCGCAAGGACGGCGAGGCGGTCGGCTCCGGCCCGTACAAGCTCGACTCGTTCAGCGACGACGAGGCCGTGTTCTCGGTCAACGAGAACTACAAGGGCACCGCCGAGGTCCAGAACAGCGGCGTCACCCTGAAGTTCTTCCACGGCGACCAGAGCGCCCTGAAGGAGGCGCTCCTCGACAGCGAGATCGACATCGCCTACCGAGGCCTGAGCGCCGGCGACATCGCCGACATCGAGAACGCCGACGACGACGCCGGGGTCAAGGTCGTCGAGGGCAGCAGCGCCGAAGTCCAGCACCTGGTCTTCAACATGGACGACCCCGTAGCCGGACAGCCCGGGGTCCGCAAGGCCATCGCCCACCTGATCGACCGCGAGGCCCTCATCGAGGACGTCTACCAGGGCACCGCGACCCCGCTGTACTCGATCATCCCGGCCGGTATCGCGGGCCACAACACGGCCTTCTTCGACACCTACGGCGCCCGCCCCTCCAAGGCCAAGGCCGCGGCCGCGCTGCGCGCCGAAGGCATCACCGGCAAGGTGAAGCTCACCCTCTGGTCGACCCCCTCCCGCTACGGCCCCGCCACCGACCAGGAGTTGGCGGCGATCGCGGCACAGCTCAACGCCAGCGGCCTGTTCACCGCCGACGTGCAGTCCGTCGCCTTCGACCAGTACGAGAAGGACATCGCCGACGGCAAGTACGGCGTGTATGTCAAGGGCTGGGTGCCCGACTATCCGGACGCCGACAACTTCACCGCCCCGTTCTTCGGCGAGGGCAACGTCCTGGGCAACAACTACACCAACAGCGAGATCACCGGGACCCTCATCCCCAGCACCGCCGCCGAGAGCGACCGCGCGGGAACCGACGAGGAGTTCGGGGAGTTGCAGGACATCGTCGCCGAGGAACTCCCCGTCCTGCCGGTCTGGCAGGCCAAGCAGTACGCGGTGGTCCGCGAGGCCGTCTACGGCCTGGAGTACTGCCTCGACGCCTCGACCGTGTTCCGGTTCTGGGAGATCAGCAAGGGCTGAGCAGCCGACACGCGTCAGGGCGCCCGCTTCCTCGGAAGGGGGCGCCCTCGGCGTCGTACGGCCGCAGGTGGGGTGTCACTGCGCGCCGGGGCGCACCAGACCGCTCTCGTACGCGTACACCGCGGCCTGCACCCGGTCCCGCAGCCCCAGCTTGGTCAGCACATGGCCCACATGCGTCTTGACCGTGGTCTCGCTGACGAACAGATCGGCGGCGATCTCCGCGTTCGACAGGCCGCGCGCCACCAGCTTCAGAACCTCCACCTCGCGCTCGGTGAGGGTGTTCAGCGTGTCGGGGACGGGCTCGTCACCGGACGGCAGATGCGTGGCGTACTTGTCGAGGAGCCGCCGTGTGATGCTCGGCGCGAGCATCGCCTCGCCGGCTGCCACGACCCGGATCGCCTGCACCAGTTCGTTGGCGGGGGCGTCCTTCAGGAGGAAACCGCTGGCGCCCGCCTTGAGGGCCTCCACCACATACTCGTCGAGGTCGAACGTGGTCAGCACCAGCACCTTCGCCGGGCCGTCCCGCCCCGGGCCGGTGATCTGCCGGGTCGCCTCCACGCCGTCCATCCGCGGCATGCGGATGTCCATCAGCACCACATCGGGCTGCAGAGCCCGCACCTGGTCGAGTGCCTGGAGGCCGTCTCCGGCCTCGCCGACGACCGCGATGTCCTGCTCGGCCTCCAGGATCATCCGGAAGCCCGTACGCAGCAGCGGCTGGTCGTCGACCAGTAGGACACGGATGGCCACGTAAGTCTCCTTCGCTAGTCCGGCCCCATTCTGCCCTGCTCCGAATCCCCCGACCCGACCCCCCTCACGGGCAGCGGATACGGCGGGGGAGTGCCGCCGAACTCCGGGCACACCGCCTGGTGATCGCACCAGCCGCACAGCTTCGTCGGCCGCGGCCGCCAATCGCCCGTCTCGGTGGCCCGCCGGATCGCCTCCCACAGCGCCAGCAGCTTGCGCTCCACCCGCTCCAGGTCGGCGAGGACCGGATCGTACGTCAGAACGTCACCGCTGCCGAGATAGACGAGCTGCAGCCGCCGCGGGACGACCTTCTTCAGCCGCCAGACCACTAGGGCGTAGAACTTCATCTGGAACAGCGCACCCTCGGCGTATTCGGGCCGGGGCGCCTTGCCCGTCTTGTAGTCGACGATCCGCACCTCACCGGTCGGCGCCACATCCACCCGATCGATGATCCCGCGCAGTCGCAGCCCCGACTCCAGCTCCGCCTCCACGAACAGCTCACGCTCGGCCGGCTCCAGCCTGCTCGGATCCTCCAGCGTGAACCAGCGCTCCACCAACTGCTCCGCCTCACCAAGCCAGCGCGCCAGCCGCTCCCCGTCCGGGTCGTCGGCGAACAGCTCCTCGACCTCCGGCCTGGTCTCCCGCAACCGCTGCCACTGGCCGGGGACCAGCGACTTGGCCCGGGGCGCGGTGCGCTCCTGTGCCGGGGCATCGAAGAGCCGCTCCAGGACCGCATGCACCAAGGTGCCTCTGGTCGCCGCCTCGCTGGGCTTCTCCGGCAGCCGGTCGATCACCCGGAACCGGTACAGCAGGGGACACTGCATGAAGTCGCCGGCACGCGAGGGCGAGAGCGAGGTCGGCGGTATGACGACGGGCTCGGTGGCGACAGCCGTGGCCGTCGCTGCCGTTGCCGCCGTACCCTCGGCCATGACCGACAGATCCGTCTGGGTCCCGGCCGTGCCGTCGCTGTGGGCCTCCGCCGCGCCCTCGGTGCTGGTGTCCATACCCACAGACCATACGGCCCGCCACTGACAGTGACGCACCCTGCGGCCGCAACCCCTGCCACGGCAAGGGAAACAGAGGGGGTGCCGGGGCGGAACGCATCCCGACGGCCGCATACCATCGACCCGAGACCCTTCCGCCCGGCAGGAGCGGGAGACGCTTCAAAACGAGGGGACACCGTGGACGAGAGCGGCGGGAGCGGGCAGCCGCGGTCGGGCACCGACGAAACGGCCGAACAGCAAACGGACCGTACGGCCCCGACCACCGACCCCACACACCCCGACGCGCCCCGGCGGGCACCCGACGCGCCCACCGAACCGCCCGCAGCCGAGACGCCCCCGGCGGAGCGCGCGGAAACCGACCCCGCCGACACCGACCCCGACTCGGCCCGCCTCGCCGACGACGACCCGGCACCCACCTCTCCCCCCGCCCACCGCCACCTCGCCCACACCGGCACCGGCCCCGAGAAGGGCCCCGCCCCACAGCGTCCGGAGCCCAGAGGCGGGCTGCTGATGGGGCGGCCGTTCGGTGTGCCCGTGTACGTCGCCCCGAGCTGGTTCCTGGTCGCCGCCCTGATCACCTGGGTGTTCGGCGGGCAACTGGAGCGTGTACTGCCCGAGCTCGGCGCGGCCCGCTATCTGGTCTCTCTCTTCTTCGCGGTCGCCTTCTACGCCTCCGTGCTCGTGCACGAACTCGCCCACACCGTCGCCGCCCTCCGCTTCAAGCTCCCGGTCCGCCGCATCCAGCTCCAGTTCTTCGGCGGCGTCTCCGAGATCGAGAAGGAAGCCGAGACCCCCGGCCGGGAATTCGTGCTCGCCTTCGTCGGCCCCCTGCTCTCCCTCGTCCTCGCCGGCCTCTTCTACCTCGCCCTGCAGCCCGTCGAGCCCGGCACGGTCCCCGGCGTCCTCCTGGCCGGCCTGATGATCTCCAACCTGATCGTCGCCGCCTTCAACCTCCTGCCCGGCCTGCCCCTCGACGGCGGCCGCATGCTCCGCGCCGTCGTCTGGAAGATCACCGGCAAGCCGATGAGCGGCACCATCGCCGCCGCCTGGGTCGGCCGCGCCCTCGCCGTCGCCGTCCTGATCGGCCTCCCGCTGCTCACCCAGTCCGGCGCCCTCGGCACCGAAGCGGTCGACAACGTCGGCATGGACACCGTCATGGACGCCCTGCTCGCCGCGATCCTCGCCGCCATCATCTGGACCGGCGCCGGCAACAGCCTGCGCGTCGCCCGCCTGCGCGAACACCTCCCGGAACTACGCGCCCGCACCCTCACCCGCCGCGCGGTGCCCGTCGAGTCCGACACACCGCTCTCGGAGGCCCTGCGCCGCGCCAACGCCGCCGGCGCCCGCGCACTCGTCGTCGTCGACGCCGACGGCAACCCCATCTCACTCGTCCGCGAAGCCGCCATCGTCGGCGTACCCGAACACCGCCGCCCCTGGGTCGCCGTCAGCGGCCTCGCCCAGGAGCTCACCGACGGCATGCGCGTCTCCGCCGAGTTGGCCGGCGAAGACCTCCTGGAGGTACTGCGCGCCACCCCCGCCACCGAGTACCTGGTCGTCGAGGAGACCGGCGAAATCTACGGCGTCCTGTCCGCCGCCGACGTCGAGCGCGCCTTCGTCAAGGCCATGGCCAGGCCCTCGTAGCACCCGGCGGCCCGTGGTCGGCGCCCATCTGAAACGCCGGTAGGCTGGTCACATGTCCGAACCGACCGGTGCCGCCCGCAGGCGCGGGCCCTTCAAGGTCGGGGACCAGGTACAGCTGACCGACCCCAAGGGCCGCCACTACACGTTCACGCTCGAAGCCGGGAAGAACTTCCACACCCACAAGGGTTCCTTCCCGCACGACGAACTGATCGGCGCCCCCGAGGGCAGCGTTGTCCGCACCACCGGGAACGTCGCCTACCTCGCGCTGCGCCCCCTGCTCCCCGACTACGTCCTGTCCATGCCCCGTGGGGCAGCCGTCGTCTACCCCAAGGACGCAGGTCAGATCCTCGCCTTCGCCGACATCTTCCCCGGCGCACGCGTCGTCGAGGCCGGCGTCGGCTCCGGCTCGCTCAGCAGCTTCCTGCTGCGCGCCATCGGCGACCAGGGCATGCTGCACAGCTACGAGCGCCGCGCCGACTTCGCCGAGATCGCGCAGGCGAACGTGGAACGCTACTTCGGCGGCCCGCACCCCGCCTGGCAGCTCACCGTCGGCGACCTCCAGGACAACCTCAGCGACACCGACGTCGACCGCGTCATCCTCGACATGCTCGCCCCCTGGGAGTGCCTCGAAGCCGTCTCCAAGGCGCTCGTCCCGGGCGGCATCCTGTGCTGCTACGTCGCCACCACCACCCAGCTCGCCCGGACCGTCGAGTCCATCCGCGAAATCGGCTGCTTCAACGAGCCGACCTCCTGGGAGACGATGATCCGCAACTGGCACATCGAGGGCCTGGCCGTCCGCCCCGACCACCGGATGATCGGCCACACCGGCTTCCTGCTCACCGCCCGCCGCCTCGCCGACGGCGTCGAACCGCCCATGCGTCGCCGCCGGCCCGCCAAGGGCGCCTACGGCGAGGACTACTCCGGCCCCAACGCCGACGGAGGCATCGGCCGCTGAGGCGGCCCCCTGCCGCATACAACGTCACCGCGCCGTGGCCGAGTTCCCGCGACCCGCCGGGAACTCGGTCACGGCGCTTTCCCGTTGACGCCGCACCGAAAGGGCTGCCTCGCCAAGACACCACCGGCACAAGGGCCGACCCCCGCCGTTCCCCCGCACTGTGACGTGTGGCACCATGCTGGCCACCCCCACCGGCACAGCCCTCACGGGAGACACTCCTAGTGCAGCAATCCGCCGTCCCGGAACTGGCACACACCCACACCCGCCCGATCCACTGGCTTGCCACCGCCACCGCTGTCGCCGGTGTCGTGGCCCTCTCCTCGCTCCTGCAGCCGGACTCCGCGACCGCCGCCCAGACGCCGTCCCAGGGAACCCGGTCCGCACCCGTCGCCGCACCGCCCGCCCCCGAGGGCGTCGACTTCCCCCTCGAATGCGGCCCCGTACAGGCCGTGGTGGAACAGAAGGCCTCCGGTGACCTCGACGGCGACGGCCGGCCCGAGACGGTCGCCGTGGTGCACTGCGACGCCGGCATCAGCACGCCGCCCGACGGCGTGTACGTGCTCACCCAGGGCGAGGATGCGTCACAGGCCCGCATCGTGGCGACCCTCGTCGACCCCAAGGACCGGTTCACCGTCAGTGACTTCGCCGTTCGCGACGGAGCGGTGCTGGCGACCCTGCTCGGCTACTCCTCCGACGACGTACCGACATGCTGCCCGGACACGAAGGAGAACGCTAAGTGGCAGTGGAAGAACGGTGCGTTCGTCCGCTCGTCACCCGCAGACGGCCGAAGCGTCTGACGCCCGCAACCGACGCGTGTGAGAAATCCTACAGTCGTAACCCACCGTACGGATTTGGTCACTCTGCGTCCGGCCCGTACACCTCCACGCTGTCCGAAACTCGACGTACATGGATGCACTCACCCGGACACTCCTTCACCGAGTCGATCACATCCGTGAGAAGCGGCAGCGGTACGGGCGTTGTGGCCCCCTCCGCCTGCAACAACTGGTCATCCGCGCCCTTCACATAGGCCAGACCGTCGATGTCCAGCTCGAACACCTCGGGCGCATACTGGGCGCAGATGCCGTCACCGGTGCACAGATCCTGGTCGATCCAGACCTCCAGCGCCTCGCCGTCGACTCCGGCCTCCTGCTGCACGGTCACCTCTCCTACCGTTTCTGCGTCGAGCCGTACGGGAATCCGGCCAGCTCTGACGGGTGTTGAACGGTTCGACACTACCTGCGCCCGCTTTCTCCTCGCGTTCCCTGGGTATTCCCCTGGCGTGAGGGAGAGCGCAAGGGTGAAGATCGGACACACCCCGACCGTCTTTGTGATCTAGGGGTTTCAATCGACACCCACCCAGGTAGGGTCTGGAAGCGTCCAGCTCCCCTTGGAGGAGGTGAGGACCGTGGCAGCCCACGACGACGACATGAACCGCGGCATCCGCCCGGGACGCGGGTCCGAAGACCCGGCCGGGCAGATTGCCTACCTTGAGCAGGAGATCGCCGTCCTGCGACGCAAGCTCGCCGACTCTCCGCGACACACGAGAATTCTCGAAGAGCGGATCGTCGAGCTGCAGACCAACCTGGCCGGCGTGTCCGCACAGAACGAGCGACTCGCCAACACGCTCCGTGAGGCCCGCGACCAGATCGTGGCCCTCAAGGAAGAAGTCGACCGGCTCGCACAGCCACCGGCCGGCTTCGGAGTCTTCCTGCAGGCGAACGAGGACGGCACCGCCGACATCTTCACCGGCGGCCGCAAACTCCGCGTGAACGTCAGCCCCAGCGTCGAACTCGACGACCTGCGGCGCGGCCAGGAAGTAATGCTCAACGAAGCGCTCAACGTGGTCGACGCCATGGAGTTCGAGCGCGTCGGGGACATCGTCACCCTCAAGGAGATCCTCGAGGACGGCGAACGTGCCCTGGTGCTCGGGCACACCGACGAGGAACGGGTGGTACGGCTCGCCGAGCCGCTGCTGGACGTCACCATCCGCGCCGGCGACGCCCTGCTGCTCGAACCCCGCTCCGGCTACGTCTACGAGGTCGTCCCCAAGAGCGAGGTCGAAGAACTCGTCCTCGAAGAAGTCCCCGACATCGGCTACGACCAGATCGGCGGCCTCGGCAACCAGATCGAAGCCATCCGCGACGCGGTCGAGCTCCCGTACCTCTACCCGGACCTGTTCAAGGAGCACGAACTGCGCCCACCCAAGGGCGTCCTGCTCTACGGACCCCCCGGATGCGGCAAGACACTCATCGCCAAGGCCGTCGCCAACTCGCTGGCCAAGAAGGTCGCCGAAGTCACCGGCCAGGCCGCCGGCAAGAGTTTCTTCCTCAACATCAAGGGCCCCGAGCTCCTGAACAAGTACGTCGGTGAGACCGAGCGCCAGATCCGCCTCGTCTTCCAGCGCGCCCGTGAAAAGGCCAGCGAGGGCACCCCCGTGATCGTCTTCTTCGACGAGATGGAATCCCTCTTCCGCACCCGCGGCTCCGGCGTCAGCTCCGACGTGGAGAACACCATCGTCCCGCAGCTGCTCGCCGAGATCGACGGCGTGGAAGGCCTGCAGAACGTGGTCGTGATCGGCGCCTCCAACCGCGAGGACATGATCGACCCGGCCATCCTGCGCCCCGGCCGACTCGACGTGAAGATCAAGATCGAGCGCCCGGACGCCGAAGCGGCCAAGGACATCTTCGGCAAGTACCTCACCGAGCGCCTCCCGCTTCACTCCGAGGATCTCGGGGAACACGGTGGCGACAAGGACGCATGCGTCCAGGCCATGATCCAGACGGCCGTGGAACACATGTACGCGCCGAAACCGAGGAAAACCGCTTCCTGGAAGTCACCTACGCCAACGGCGACAAGGAAGTCCTCTACTTCAAGGACTTCAACTCCGGCGCCATGATCGAAAACATCGTGGGCCGCGCCAAGAAAATGGCGATCAAGGACTTCCTCGAGCACAACCAGAAAGGCCTCCGCGTCTCCCACCTCCTCCAGGCCTGCGTGGACGAGTTCAAGGAGAACGAGGACCTGCCCAACACCACCAACCCGGACGACTGGGCCCGCATCTCCGGAAAGAAGGGCGAACGGATCGTCTACATCCGCACCCTCATCACCGGAAAGCAGGGCGCAGACACCGGACGCTCCATCGACACGGTGGCCAACACCGGACAGTACCTGTAAAAGACAGGGCGGCTGCGGGTGCCCTCTCCGGGTACCCGCAGCCGACTGCTTTCCGGGCCATGGCCGGAGCAAGGCTAATGACGCAAATGATCTCCCCACCAGCGCGGAGGCGTTCTAGGCTCGTCGGTACCGCCGAGTCGCGCAGTGCGGGGACGGGCACCGCACACGCAACCCAGCGCCAGCGGTATCTGAGCGGCGCCCACGACCGAGGGAGCCGCCGGGCAAGGAGGGCCGCATGACCGTACGGCGAGTAATGGGCATCGAGACGGAGTACGGGATCTCCGTCCCCGGCCACCCCAACGCCAATGCCATGCTCACCTCATCCCAGATCGTCAACGCCTACGCGGCGGCGATGCACCGGGCCCGCCGGGCCCGCTGGGACTTCGAGGAGGAGAACCCCCTGCGGGACGCCCGAGGCTTCGACCTCGCCCGCGAGGCCGCCGACGCCAGCCAGCTCACCGACGAGGACATCGGCCTGGCCAACGTCATCCTCACCAACGGCGCCCGGCTCTACGTCGACCATGCCCACCCCGAATACAGCGCCCCCGAGGTCACCAACCCCCGCGACGCCGTCCTCTGGGACAAGGCTGGCGAACGAATCATGGCCGAAGCCGCCGAACGCGCAGCACAGCTGCCCGGCGCCCAGCCCATCCACCTCTACAAGAACAACACCGACAACAAAGGCGCCTCCTACGGCACACACGAGAACTACCTGATGAAGCGGGAAACCCCCTTCTCGGACATCGTGCGCCACCTCACGCCCTTCTTCGTCTCCCGCCAGGTCTTCGCCGGAGCAGGCCGCGTCGGCATCGGCCAGGACGGCCACGAACACGGCTTCCAGCTGAGCCAGCGCGCGGACTACTTCGAGGTCGAGGTGGGCCTGGAAACCACCCTCAAACGCCCCATCATCAACACACGCGACGAACCGCACGCCGACGCCGAGAAATACCGCCGCCTGCACGTGATCATCGGCGACGCGAACCTCTCCGAGATCTCGACCTACCTCAAGCTCGGCACGACGTCGCTGGTCCTGTCCATGATCGAGGACGGCTTCATCGCCGTCGACCTCGCCGTCGACCAACCCGTACGCACCCTCCACCAGGTCTCCCACGACCCGACACTCCAACGCCTGATCACCCTCCGCAGCGGCCGCACACTCACCGCGGTCCAACTGCAGATGGAGTACTACGAGCTGTCCCGCAAGTACGTGGAAGAGCGCTTCGGAGCCGACGCCGACGACCAGACCAAGGACATCCTGACCCGCTGGGAAGACACCCTCAACCGCCTGGAACGCGACCCCATGAGCCTCGCCGGCGAACTCGACTGGGTCGCCAAGCGAGAACTCATGGAGGGCTACCGGCGCCGCGACAACCTCGACTGGGACGCCGCCCGGCTGCACCTCGTCGACCTCCAGTACGCCGACGTACGCCCCGAGAAGGGCCTCTACAACCGTCTCGTCGCCCGCGGCCGCATGAAGCGCCTCCTGGACGACGCGGGCGTCGAACGGGCCATGGTCAAGCCCCCGGAGGACACACGCGCGTACTTCCGCGGCCGCTGCCTGGAGCAGTACGCCGACGACGTCGCCGCGGCCTCCTGGGACTCGGTGATCTTCGACCTGCCGGGACGGGACTCGCTCCAGCGCGTTCCAACCCTGGAACCGCTTCGCGGAACGCGTAATCACGTCAAGGAGCTCCTGGACCGCTGCCGCACCGCGGAAGACCTGGTCAGGGTCCTGTCCGGCGGGTGAGCAGATTCTCGGACGGGGCCGGGCACACAGAGTGGAAATCCCGGCCCCAGGGAATCATCGAGGTGGTCCCCGTACGTTGTAGGAACTGCGGGGACATTGTCAGACCCGGCTTGTAGGGTCTGATCATGACCGATCGGCAGGAAAGCCGACCTGTCGACCATGTCGGGCGAACCGAGCGGGGTGAGGGATATGGCAACCAAGGACACCGGCGGCGGACAGCAGAAGGCCACGCGCTCTACTGAGGAGGCCGAGGAGCAGGCTGCGGAGGCGCAGGCTGCGGAGGACCTCAAGGAGCGGCAGGAGAAGCTGAGCGACGACGTCGACTCTGTGCTGGACGAGATTGACGACGTACTCGAGGAGAATGCCGAGGATTTCGTGCGCTCGTTCGTTCAGAAGGGCGGGCAGTAAGCCTGTTTTCCCTTCGGATCGAAGGTTGGCGGCGGGGGAGTCGGAGTTGCTCGAGAGTGACGGTCTGAAGCGCTGCTCGCGGTGCAAGGAGTACAAGCCGCGGGCGGCCTTCGCCGGTAATAAGTCGACCAGTGATGGATTGCAGGCCTACTGCCGAGAGTGCTGGGCGGCGTACCACCAAGCCCGGCAACTGGCAAAGGGGAAGAACGTCCGGCCGCGGGTGAAGGCGCCCGAGGGGCACAAGTTCTGCCGGAGCTGCGGAGAGATCAAGCCACGCAGTGAGTGGCACCGAAACGCAACGGCGTCCGACGGCCTGTCGACGAGCTGCAAGGCGTGCCGGGCGGCGAAGGGTCGAGGAGACCATCTGAGGCGCCAATACGGCATCACCGTAGCCGAGCGCGACGAGTTGATCGCTTCCCAAGGGGGCGTCTGCTGCATATGTTTGGCGGCTCTGCCCGAGCATGTGGATCACTACCATGAGACGGGTAGGGTCCGTGGCGTACTGTGCTTCAGCTGCAACGCTGCACTGGGGCAGTTCAAGGATCGGCCCGACGCCATAAGGCGGGCTGCCGCATACGTGGAAGGAATCGCGTGGAAGCCAACACTCGTAGCACCGGGCGTCTACCAGCTGCCTTCCTGACGCCTGGGTCCTCCTCGTTCATGGACTTCCTGTCCGAGCACCAGCCGGAGCTGCTGCCCGGCAACCGGCAACTGCCGCCCACGCAGGGCGTGATCGAGGCGCCGCACGGCACCACGATCGTGGCCGTGACGTTCCCCGGCGGCGTGGTGCTGGCCGGTGACCGGCGGGCGACCATGGGTAATGTCATCGCCCAGCGCGACATTGAGAAGGTGTTCCCCGCCGACGAGTACTCGGCGGTCGGCATCGCCGGCACCGCCGGTCTGGCCGTGGAGATGGTGAAGCTGTTCCAGCTGGAGCTGGAGCACTTCGAGAAGGTCGAGGGCGCTCAGCTGTCGCTGGAGGGCAAGGCGAATCGGCTGTCGACGATGATCCGGTCCAACCTGGGCATGGCCATGCAGGGCCTGGCCGTGGTGCCGCTGTTCGCCGGTTATGACCTGGACCGCGGCAAGGGCCGCATCTTCTCCTACGACGTGACGGGCGGCCGTTCCGAGGAGCAGGGCTTCGCGGCCACGGGTTCCGGTTCGATCTTCGCGCGCGGGGCCATGAAGAAGCTCTTCCGTGAGGACTTCACCGAGGACCAGGCCACGACCCTGGTGGTGCAGGCCCTGTACGACGCGGCAGACGACGACTCGGCGACCGGTGGTCCCGATGTCGCCCGCCGGATCTACCCGATCGTCACCGTGATCACCGAGGACGGTTTCCGCCGGCTCACCGAGGACGAGGCCTCGCAGATCGCCCGTTCGGTGCTGGAGCGGCGGCTGGAGCTGCCCGACGGCCCGCGGGCCGCGCTGCTGTAGCCGTAGGCGGATCTTGTCCAGGGTGATGTCAGTGACTTCCACAGAAAGGGACGGATAACCGGTGTCGACGCCGTTCTATGTGTCACCTCAGCAGGCCATGGCCGACCGGGCGGAGTACGCCCGTAAGGGCATCGCCCGGGGCCGCAGCCTGGTCGTGCTGCAGTACTCCGACGGCATTGTGTTCGTCGGCGAGAATCCGTCCCGTGCGTTGCACAAGTTCAGCGAGATCTATGACCGGATCGGCTTTGCCGCGGCCGGCAAGTACAACGAGTACGAGAACCTGCGTATCGGCGGTGTGCGCTACGCCGACCTGCGGGGTTACACCTACGACCGTGACGACGTGACGGCCCGGGGTCTGGCCAACGTGTATGCGCAGACGCTGGGCACGATCTTCTCCAGTGCGGCCGAGAAGCCGTATGAGGTGGAGCTGGTTGTCGCGGAGGTCGGTGAGACGCCCGAGGGTGACCAGATCTACCGGCTGCCGCACGACGGCTCGATCGTGGACGAGCACGGCTCGGTCGCGGTCGGCGGCAATGCCGAGCAGATCAGCAGTTACCTGGATCAGCGCCATCAGGACGGTATGACGCTGGCTGAGGCGCTCAAGCTGGCCGTACAGGCCTTGTCCCGTGACACGAACGGCACTCAGCGGGAGATTCCGGCCGAGCGTCTGGAGGTGGCGGTGTTGGACCGTACGCGTCCGCAGAAGCGGAAGTTCCGGCGGATCACCGGTCGGCAGCTCGCCCGGTTGCTGGAGGCGGATGGCTCGGCGTCGGCGGCGGATGCCGAGGAGTCCGAGGACGAGTAACGCCCCGTCCACACC
>NZ_JBQQCE010000760.1:0-2839 GCF_052245645.1 Streptomyces sp. KR55
GCTCCCGACAACGACCCGCGGCGGATCGGCATCGGCCTCGGCATGGCCGCGCCGACGATCCTCGGCTTCGGCACCGAGGAGCAGAAGCGGCGGTACCTCAGGCCCCTGTGGACGGGGGAAGAGGTCTGGTGCCAGCTCTTCAGCGAGCCGGGCGCCGGCTCCGACCTGGCCGCGCTCGGCACCCGGGCCGTACGGGACGGCGAAGAGTGGGTCGTCAACGGGCAGAAGGTGTGGACGTCCAGCGCCCATGTCGCCCGCTGGGCCATCCTCATCGCCCGCACCGACCCGGACGTGCCCAAGCACCGGGGCATCACGTACTTCATCTGCGACATGACCGACCCGGGTGTCGAGGTGCGTCCGCTGCGCCAGATCACCGGCGAGGCCGAGTTCAACGAGGTGTTCCTCACCGACGTCCGCATCCCGGACTCGCGACGCCTCGGCGGGATCGGCGACGGCTGGCGGGTCGCGCAGACCACCCTGATGAACGAGCGCGTCTCCATCGGCGGCATGCGGCTGCCCCGCGAGGGCGGCATGATCGGCCCGGTCGCCAGGACCTGGCGCGAGCGCCCCGAACTGCGCACCCACGACCTCCACCAGCGGCTGCTGAAGCTGTGGGTCGAGGCCGAGGTCGCCCGGCTCACCGGCGAACGGCTGCGCCAGCAGCTCGTCGCGGGCCAGCCCGGCTACGAGGGCTCGGGCATGAAGCTGTCGTTCGCCCGCCTCAACCAGGAGATCAGCGGCCTGGAGGTCGAACTCCTCGGTGAGGAGGGTCTGTTGTACGACGACTGGACCATGCGCCGACCCGAACTCGTGGACTTCACCGGCCGGGACGCCGGCTACCGCTACCTCCGCTCCAAGGGCAACAGCATCGAGGGCGGGACCAGCGAGGTCCTGCTCAACATCGTCGCCGAGCGCGTCCTGGGCCTGCCCGCCGAGCCGCGCACCGACAAGGACGTCGCGTGGAAGGACCTCGCCCGATGACAACCCAGCGCACTGAGCCCGACCTGCTGTACTCGGAGGAGGAAGAGGCGCTGCGCGCCGCCGTCCGGGACCTGCTCACCGACCACTGCGACGCGGCCGGTGTGATCGCCCGCAGCGAGTCGGACGCCCCGCACGACATGCAGTTGTGGAAGCTCCTCGCCGACGGTATGGGGCTGGCCGGGCTGCTGGTGCCGGAGGACCGGGGCGGTCAGGGCGCCTCGCACCGCGAAGCCGCCGTCGTCCTGGAGGAGTTGGGGCGGGCGGTGGCGCCCGTGCCGTATCTGACCAGTGCCGTCGTCGCCACCGAGGCCCTGCTGGCTTGCGACGACTCCGCCGAGCTGCTCGCCCGGCTGGCGTCCGGGCGGACGATCGGCGCCCTCGCCGTCGCCCTGCACCTCGCTCCGGGCGCCGCCTTCCCGGCCGTACGACTCGAGGACGGCGTTCTGCACGGCGAGTTGACCGGCATCGCGGACGCGTCGGCCGCGGACGTGCTGCTCGTGCCTGCGGACGACGGCGGGCTGTACGCCGTGGAGCGCGATGCCGTGACCGTGGTGCCACAGGTGTCGCTCGACCTGACCCGGCCGGTGGCACGGGTGCGCTTCGAGGGGGCGGCGGGTCGTCGGCTGGGCGACGCGGAGCCCGCCGTACGACGAGCCCTGCTGAGCGCGGCCGGGCTGCTCGCCTCGGAGCAACTCGGCCTCGCCGACTGGTCGTTGACGGAAACGGTCCGTTATCTGAAGGAGCGCAAGCAGTTCAATCGCCCCGTCGGCGGGTTCCAGGCGCTCAAGCACCGGCTCGCCCAGCTGTGGCTGGAGGTCGCGGGCCTCCGGGCCGCGGCACGGGGTGCGGCGGACGCGCTGGCGACCGGCGAGGACGTCGACGTGGCCGTCGCGGTCGCGCAGGCGTACGCCGCGCCCGTGGCCGTCCGTGCCGCCGAGGAGGCGCTGCAACTGCACGGCGGTATCGGGATGACCTGGGAACACCCGGTCCACCTCTACCTGAAGCGGGCCAAGGCGGACTCCGTCGCATACGGCACCGCGGGTGCCCACCATGGCGCGCTGGCCGAGCTGGTGGACCTTCAGGCTCCCTGACGTACACCTGGAGAAGCGCGGTCGACGCGCGCGGGAACCCCGAGAAAAGCCCGCCCCACCTGGGGCGGGCTTTTCGGTGTGCCCTGGTCCGGTGAAGTGAACTGATGACGGCGGTCCGGCCAACTCCCTGCCCGGGCCTGCCTCTTGGGCGCTGCGGAACCGCATACTCGCTGGGGTTTCCATCCGTCCACCAGGGAGGCAGAGCATGGCCCTCACCACCCGTCGCAGAGCTCTCACCACTCTCGGCGCCGCCTTCGCGGGCGCGGTCGCCCTGCCCGGCGCGAGCGCGATCGCGAGCGAAGCGAAGAAGCACGGCCCGCGCCCGCTGTGGCGAGCCCACGCCCACAACGACTACGAGCACCCGCGCCCGCTCCTCGACGCCCTCGACCACCGCTTCGGCAGCGTCGAGGCCGACATCTACCTCGTCGGCGACCAGCTCCTCGTCGCCCACGACCCGGAGGACCTCGACCCGGCGCGCACGCTGGAGTCCCTCTACCTCGACACCCTCGCCGCCCGCGTCAAGGCCAACCACGGCCGGGTGTACCGCGGTCACCGCGGCTCGCTCCAGCTGCTCATCGACATCAAGACCGAGGGCGCCTCGACGTACCTCGAACTCGACCGCCATCTGCGCCGCTACAAGCACCTGTTCACGACGTACGCCCACGGCCGGGTCCTCCCCGGACCCGTCACCGCCGTCATCTCCGGCGACCGCGCGGCCCGCGTGCCCATGGCGGCGCAGACCGTGCGCCGGGCCTTCTACGACGGTC
>NZ_JBQQCE010000761.1:0-2835 GCF_052245645.1 Streptomyces sp. KR55
GGTGGGGTGCGCAGCCCGGCGCTGGTGGGGTGCCGCCCGCGCCCACCCGTGCCGCCCTGGGGGTCCCCCCTCTGGGGGAGGCACGAATGCCCGCGGACCGACGGGTGTGCCCGCGGACCGACGGGTGTGCCCGCGGACCGACGGGATGGGTGCGGCCCGGCGCAGCCCCCGGGCCGCGTAAAATCGACTCCACTGTGTCTGACTCCCTCCACACCCCCGAAGCCCCCCACCCCACCCCCGGTGTCTCTGTTCGGCGTATGCGGGGGAAGGGGGAGCCGCGGTTTCCTGATGGGCCCAAGGCGGATCCTGCGGGGTCGCACTTCGAGCGGCGGATTCGGAGTTTTCAGCCGCGGCGGAGCCGGGTGACCGCCGGGCAGGCCGACGCGTTGCAGCGGCTGTGGCCCAAGTGGGGACTGGACATCGACGGTCAGCGGGTCATCGACCTGACGGAGTTGTTCGGCAACGCCAACCCCGTCGTGCTCGAGATCGGGTTCGGGATGGGTGAGGCCACCGCCCGGATGGCCGCCGCCGACCCGGACACCAACATCCTCGCCGTGGACGTCCACACACCGGGCCAGGGCAATCTCCTCAACCTCGCCGACCAGTCCGGCCTCACCAACATCCGGGTGGGCAACGGCGACGCCATCATCCTGCTGCGCGAGATGCTCTCCCCCGACTCCCTCGACGGGCTGCGCGTCTACTTCCCCGACCCGTGGCCCAAGAAGCGGCACCACAAGCGGCGCCTGATCCAGCCGGCCTTCCTCACGCTGGCCGCGACCCGGCTCAGGCCGGGGGCGATCGTGCACTGCGCGACCGACTGGGAGCCGTACGCCGAGCAGATGCTCGAAGTCCTCACGGCGCACCCCGCCTTCGAGAACACACAGCCCGACGGCGGTTTCGCGCCACGCCCCGGCTTCCGCCCGCTCACCCGTTTCGAGGGCCAGGGCCTGGACAAGGGTCATGTCGTGAACGACCTGCTCTTCCGCCGCGTACAGCACGAGCAGCACCCCGCAGAGCACGCACAGCACGAAGAGCACGACCAGCAGGACCACGACCAGTCCTCCACCGGCGCCTGAGCCCTCGCGCCCTCGCGGGCGGCGCCCCTGCCTCGTTAGGGTCAATGCCGTGGCCACCAGTCCCCCGTACCCGACGCACCCCAGCGTTCCCACCGGCGGCGCACTGCGGCGGCATCCGCACTGGTGGCAGCGCACATGGGTGCGTTACGGCGCGCTGATCACCCTGCTCGCGATCTCCGGCCTCGTCATCCTCGCCCTCGTCCGCGAACAGACCGGAACCGAGGGATTCCTGGTCGGCCTCGGCCTCGCGATCCTCCCGGTACCGCTCCTCATAGCCGCCTTCCGCTGGCTCGACCGCGTCGAGCCCGGCCCCTGGCGCAACCTCGTCTTCTCCTTCGCCTGGGGCGCCTGCGCAGCGGCGCTGATAGCGATCGTCGCCAACAGCTTCGCGACGAGATGGATAGCGACGGCGACCGCCGATCCGGCGAGCGCGGACACCCTGGGCGCCACCGTCATAGCGCCGATCGTCGAGGAGTCCGCGAAGGCAGCCGCCATACTCCTGCTCTTCCTCTTCCGCCGCCGGGACTTCACCGGGATCGTCGACGGTGTCGTCATCGCCGGGGTCACCGCGACCGGGTTCGCGTTCACCGAGAACATCCTCTACCTCGGCACCGCCTTCGGCACCGACCAGCTCACCGGCGGCAGCGGCATCGCCTCCGTCACGGCGGCGACCTTCTTCGTCCGCGTCATCATGTCGCCGTTCGCGCATCCCCTCTTCACCGTCCTCACGGGCATCGGCTTCGGCATCGCGGCGCTCGCCGGGCAGCGCCAGCATCTACGACGCGTGCTGATGCCGCTGTCCGGGCTGCTGCTCGCGATGGGCATGCACGCGTTCTGGAACGGCTCGGCGACCTTCGGCAACTTCGGATTCTTCGCGGTGTACGGCGGATTCATGGTGCCCGCGTTCGGGCTGCTGACCTGGCTGGTGATCTGGACCCGGCAGCGGGAGCTGCGGACCGTGCGCGAGGAACTGCCGGCCTATGTCGCCGCCGGCTGGCTGGCCCCGGCCATGCCGTTCGCGCTGGGCTCGATGCGGGCGCGCCGGCTGGCCAGGGAGTACGCCGGGCACCACCTGGGGAAGCCGGCCGCGCGGGCGGTGGCGCAGTACGAGGCGTACGCGACGTCGCTGGCGTTCCTACGGCATCGCGGGCGCCGGGGCCGGGCCGGCGCGGACTTCGTCGTACGGGAAGGCGAACTGCTGCGGGAGCTGTGGAGCCGACGGAACGTGGCGCGGCCGGCGCTGGAGTATGCGGCGCGGGTCACGGCTCCGCCGGTACCGGTGGCTGCGCCGCCCTGGCCGATGGCGGCGCCGTATCCCGCATACCAGCCGTATCCCGCATACCAGCCGTATCCCCAGTACCCACGGCATCCCGCGTACAACCCGTACCAGTCCTAGGGGCGCGCCGAGCGATCGGCGCCGTGAGGTCCCGGCAACAGGCGTGCCGCACGCACCGCGAACCGGCAGCCCTGACGTCGGGGGGTTGCCGTCAGGACCGCCGGGGTTCGAAAGGAGCGACTGTCAGGGGTTGAGGCCCTTGCTCTGCAGCCAGGCCAGCGGGTCGATGCCGCTGCCCGCGCCGTCGGGGTGCACCTCGAGGTGCAGGTGAGCCCCGGTGACGTTGCCCGTGGCGCCGACGCGCCCGATGACCTCGCCCGTGGTGACCTTCTGGCCGACGCTGACGTTGATGGAGGACTGGTGGGCGTACCAGATCTCGGTGCCGTCGTCGAGGGTGAGGACGGTCTTGTAGCCGTACGACCC
>NZ_JBQQCE010000762.1:0-2835 GCF_052245645.1 Streptomyces sp. KR55
TGAAGTCCTGGGAGAAGACGGCGACCGGACGCCCGTCGACGGTCCCGTACCCGGTGACGACCCCGTCCCCGTACGGCCGGTTCTTCTCCAGTCCGAAGTTGGTGGAGCGGTGCCGGGCGAACTCGTCCAACTCGACGAAGGACTCCTCGTCGAGCAGCAGCTCGATACGCTCACGGGCCGTCAGCTTGCCCTTGGCGTGCTGCTTCTCGACGGCTCGTTCCGAACCGGCGTGGGTCGCCTCCTGGATGCGGCGCTGGAGATCCGCGAGCTTCCCGGCGGTGGTGTGAATGTCGATCTCTTCCGGCTCGGACATCGGGATGCGGCTCCCTGCCTGCTCAAAAGGGGGGACGGTTACTCATCCGTAGCGTAGTGCGGGGCCCTCGGATCGGCAGTGCGGTGTTTACCACACCTAGGGTGGCTTGCATGAAGCCGCACGATGCAGCAGAGCCGAACAACAGCCGGTGGTCCGACCTGGAGCGGCCGCCCCTCAACGCCACGGCCCTGCGCCGCGCCCTGGTGCGGGAGGGCGGCCTGTGGTCGGAGGTGGACGTGGTGCAGCGCACCGGCTCCACCAACACCGACCTGGTGGCCCGTGCCGTCGAGGGGAAGGCCGGGGAGGGTGCGGTGCTGGTCGCCGAGGAGCAGACCGCCGCGCGGGGCCGGCTCGACCGCCAGTGGACGGCGCCGGCCCGCTCCGGCCTGTTCTTCTCCGTGCTGCTGCGCCCGGCCGGGATCCCGGTGGCCCGCTGGGGCTGGCTGCCGCTGCTCACCGGCGTCGCCGTGGCGACGGGACTGTCCCGGGCGGCAGGCGTCGACACGGCACTCAAGTGGCCCAACGACCTCCTGGTGACGGTCGGCGGCGAGGAGCGCAAGGCCGGCGGCATCCTGGCGGAACGGGCGGGCGACGACGGCGTCGTCATCGGCGTCGGCATCAACGTGACCCTGCGCGAGCCGGAGCTGCCGGTACCGACCGCGGGCTCGCTGGCGCTGGCCGGAGCGGTGAGCACGGACCGGGATCCGCTGCTCAGGGCCGTACTGCGGTCGCTGGAGGACTGGTACGGGCGGTGGCGGGCCGCCGGGGGTGATCCGGCGGTCACCGGTCTGCAGGAGACGTACACGGCCGGGTGCGCGACGCTGGGAAGGGTGGTGCGTGCCGAGCTGCCGGGGAATCGGTCGATCACCGGAGAGGCGGTTGCGGTGGACGGCGACGGGCGGCTGGTGCTGGTGACGGAGGAGGGAGTGCGGGAGCCGGTGGGGGCGGGGGACATCGTGCACCTGAGGCCGGCGTGAGTCTGCTGGTGTGCGGCGCCGGGGACGGTTGCACTCGCCCACGACTGCCCGCAGGCTGCGCAGGCCTGCGAAGAGTGAGCTGGCCCACAGCTGACGTAAAGTTGGGGCCGGTCGATACCTGACCGCGGCAGATCGGAAGGGCAGCAGGCGTGAGCGTCGACGACACGGGCTCCGGCACGGGCGCGCACGGCCGAGTGGATCAACCCCCATTCTCGGCATCGCTCGAGCGCGGGGACTCCCACGCCACCGACTCCGGCGAGGATCCGCTGGCCCTGCGCCTCGAACAGCTCATCCTCGGCGCCGAACGCCGCTACACCCCCTTCCAGGCGGCCCGCAGCGCCGGTGTCTCCATGGAACTGGCGTCCCGCTTCTGGCGGGCGATGGGCTTCGCCGACATCGGCCAGGCCAAGGCGCTCACCGAGGCGGACGTCCTGGCCCTGCGCCGGCTGGCCGGTCTCGTCGAGGCCGGGCTGCTGAGCGAGGCGATGGCCGTGCAGGTGGCCCGCTCCACCGGCCAGACGACCGCCCGGCTGGCCGAGTGGCAGATGGACTCCTTCCTGGAGGGCCTGACCGAGCCGCCCGAGCCCGGCATGACCCGTACCGAGGTGACGTACCCGATCATCGAGCTGCTCCTGCCCGAGCTGGAGGAGTTCCTCGTCTACGTCTGGCGGCGCCAGCTCGCCGCCTCGGCCGGCCGGGTCATCCAGACCGGGGACGACGAGGAGATGGTCGACCGCCGCCTCGCCGTCGGCTTCGCGGACCTCGTCGGGTTCACGCGACTGACCCGCCGTATGGAGGAGGAGGAACTCGGCGAACTCGTCGAGGCCTTCGAGACCACGTCCGCCGACCTGGTCGCCGCGCGCGGCGGGCGGCTCATCAAGACCCTCGGCGACGAGGTGCTCTACGCCGCCGACGACGCGGGCGTCGCCGCGGAGATCGCGCTGCGGCTCATCGAGACCCTGGCGAACGACGAGACGATGCCGGAACTGCGCGTCGGCATAGCGTTCGGCACGGTGACCACCCGTATGGGCGATGTCTTCGGTACGACGGTGAACCTGGCCTCCCGGCTGACGTCGATAGCTCCGCGTGACGCCGTTCTGGTCGACAGCGCGTTCGCGGAGGAACTGATCCGTACCGGTGAGGCTCCCGCCTCCGAGGCGGAGGCCGCCGAGGCCGTGGCCGCCGCGGAGAAGGAGGGCGAGGAGCCGCCGACGTACCGCTTCGCGCTCCAGCCGATGTGGCAGCGTCCGGTGCGTGGTCTCGGCGTGGTCGAGCCGTGGCTGCTCACCCGGCGGGACGGGGCGTCGTAGGCCCTGCTCAGTCGCTCAGCGTATCCACGCACAGGCCGATGATCGGCACGCACAGTCCGGGCTGGTCCGGCTGCGGGGCCGACGGCGGGCTGCTGGGCGTGGGCGTGGGCGTGGGTGTCGGGGCCGGCTGCGGGGCGGAGTTCGTCGGCGCCGGTGGCCGGGGCGGTTCCGTGGTGCCGGGCGCGGACGGGGCGCTGGACGTGGCTGAAGCCGCGGGCGGGGTGGCAGGGGGCGT
>NZ_JBQQCE010000763.1:0-2828 GCF_052245645.1 Streptomyces sp. KR55
CCGCCCCGGTGGGGGTGCGGGCGCCAGGCCCATGGGTCGGCCGGGAAGCCGACGGCCGAAGGTCCAGCCCGTGCCCGGGACTTGGGCCCGTCGGTACGGCCGACGGTGCGGGTTTCGGGGTCGGCCAGTCCGGCCCATGGCCAGGGCCCGGCCGGTCGGTCGGTTCGGTCGGCGGCTCGAACCTGGCCCGGCCGGTGCGGGTTTGGTCCGCGCCTCGGTGGGTCGGTTCGGTCGGCGGCCTGAGCCTGAGCTGGTCAGTCAGGCCCCCGGCCCGAGCCCGTCGGTGAGTCCGGACGGACCGCGGCCCGAGCCCTGGGCCGGTCATTCCCCCTGGGACTCCTCCTGGGCTTCGGTGTTGGGGGTGATGGCCTCCCCGGCCTCACCCCTGTGGCGGCGCTGCTCCGCCGTGTCGCGGGTGCGGTGCTCGGCGTCCTGGACCTCGCGCAGGATCTCCTCGATCGCGGTCTCGGGCTTCTCCTCGGGCTGCTCGGCGTCCGGCTTCTCCTCGGGCTGCTTGGCGTCCTCGGACACGGGGTGACCTCCTTCAGGGGCCGTTTCAGTGGGCGGCGGACGCGACACGCAGTGGCACCGGGTCCGGGGCAGGAGGCTCCTCGCTGAGCCGGCAGACCTCGGCCCACCAGCCCGAGCCGTCCTCGATGTGGCGCAGCAGCACGCCCTCACGGATCGCCCACGGGCAGATGGTGACCGTCTTGAGCCCGGACAGTTTCATCGCCGTGTGCCCGACCACCGCGCCGGCCAGGCTCTGTTCGGCGCGCGGCGCGGAAATGCCGGGGAGCAGTGCCCGCTCCTCGGCGGGCAGCGACGCCAGCCGGACCACCGCCGCCCGCAGGTCCGCGCGGCGCATCCGGCGGTCCGTGAAGGGGCCGTGCCGCCCCGGCGCCGCACCGCACAGCCGACCCAGCTGCTGGAACGTCCGGGAGGTGGCCACCGCGGTGTGCGGTCCCTCCCAGCGGATCCGCGCCGCGACGTCCCGCAGTTGATGGCGGACCTTGCGGCGCAACGCCCGGACCTGCTCCTGCGTCGGCGGATCCTGCCCCGCGAGGAACTCGTGGGTCAGCCGTCCCGCGCCGAGCGGAAGCGACGCCACATAGTCGGGCAGACGCCCGCGGCCGAAGGCCGCTTCGAGCGAGCCGCCGCCGATGTCCAGCAGGGCGAGCGGTCCCGACCGCCACCCCATCCAGCGCCGCGCCGCAAGGAACGTCAGCTCGGCCTCCACCTCCCCCGGCAGGGTGCACAGCTCCACTCCCGTCCGCGCCCGGACGCAGCGCAGTACCTCCAGGCGGTTCGGGGCGTTGCGGACCACGGCGGTCGCGAAGGCCAGCGGGGCCGCAGCGCCCCACCGCGCCGCGGTCCGGCTCGCCTCGGCCACCGCGTCGACGAGCCGGACGACGGACTCCTCGGGGACCACGCCCCCGGGCTCGACCTGCTCGGACAGACGCAGGCGCCATTTGGCGGTGTGGACCGGCAGCGGCACCCCGCCCTCCGCATCCGCCACAACCAGCCGGACCGTGTTCGATCCCACATCCACCACGCTGATTCGCATGGACTGGCGGGTACCCGATTACGGCCCGGAACAACGGAGTCCGCTGCCTACGCGCCCCCGAAGTGCGCCGATGCGACGGGAGGGCCGCCGCCCTGGCCGGTCACGCCAACTGGCGCCGCACCAGCTCGTGGAGCCGGCCGCCGGTGTCCGCGAGCAGCTGTGCCGGCGGGCCCTGCTGGGCGACCTTGCCGTCCTCCATCACGATGACGCGGTCGGCGTCCAGCACCGTCGACAGACGGTGGGCGATGACGATCCGGGTGGCGTTGAGGGCCTTGGTGCTCTCGATGACCTTGCGCTGGGTCTCGTTGTCCAGGGCGCTGGTCGCCTCGTCGAAGAAGAGGATGCGCGGCCGGCGGATCAGCGCCTGCGCGATCATCAACCGCTGCCGCTGGCCGCCGGAGATCGCCCCGTTGCCCGCGACGATCGTGTGCAGGCCCATCGGCATGCGCTTGATGTCCTCGGCGAGCCCCGCCATTTCGGCCGCCGCCATCGCCTCCTCCGGCGTGTACGGCTCGGTGCCGCAGATGACGTCCAGGATCGAGCCGGTGAACGGCTGCGCGTGCTGGAGCACCACCCCGCACTGCCGCCGTACGGCCGACTGGTCGAGCGCCGCCAGGTCCTGGCCGTCGTAGAGGACACTGCCGGAGACCGGCTTGTCGAAGCCGATGAGCAGGCGCAGCAGCGTCGACTTGCCGCAGCCGCTCGGGCCGACGACCGCCACGAACTCGCCGGGCCGCACCTCGAACGACACGTCGTCCAGGACCAGCGGGCCGTCGTCGGAGTACCGGAAGGACAGCCGCCGGGCCTCCACGGCCCCGGTGAGCGGACCCGGCCGGGTGCTGGCCGTGCGCACCTCGGGCGTCGCCTGCAGCACCGGCTTGATCTGCTCGTACAGCGGCAGTGCGGCGACCAATGACACGAACGCGCCGGTGATCTGGGTGACCGAGGTGAGCAGCATGGTCACCGAGGTGTTGAAGGCGAGGAAGTCGGCGGCGGACATCGCGCCCCGCGCCGGGCCCGCGAGCAGCATGAACATCAGCAGCGAGCACAGCGGGAGATAGATCGCGCCGAGCACCGTGGTGAGGTTCTTGATCCGGCCGAGCCGCTGCTGCAGCTCCCGGCCGCGGGCGAACTCGCTCGCCCAGGCGGCGTAGGCGTAGTTCTCGGCGGCCGCGACCCGCAGCTTGGGCAGGCCCCGCAGGGTCTGGAACGCCTGGTTGTTCAGCTTGTTGGTGAGCACCGTCAGGCGTCGCTGCCAGCGTAC
>NZ_JBQQCE010000764.1:0-2827 GCF_052245645.1 Streptomyces sp. KR55
CTCCGCGCTCTCCGCTCATGCGATCGTGCTCGTCAAGAACTGAGACATCACTGCCCGCCGTCAGCCCCCGTCGCTTGCTGACGGCGTGGCACAGACCCCCGCAAGATCAATGCGGCGCAGCACTAGTGAGCATCGACAGCACACTTCCAGTGTGCTCCCGGTGGGATCACCGGAGGAGCCGCGCAGCACAGCGAGCGGGGCTGCTCGAGCAGTAGCCACACACAGCTGCGCCCGGCTGAGGGCCATGCGGGCACGTGTGCGAGCCTGCATGGGATGGGGTGATGGACTATCGGTCAGCTGGGAATGCGCGCCTCGGCTGCGGAGATGACCTCTTGGCGTTGCCGGTGACGCTGTTCATACTCCAGCACCTGACGGGCCACGTCGGCGGGAGCATCTTGCAGCCGCGCGGTGATCTCGTCCAGGTCCATGGCGTCGTAGCCGACCCACGGCTGTTCTTGGCGCAGCTGCTCGATGGCGTCCAGGACTCGCTCCCGGCGGGCGTGCGTGCGCTCGTAGCCCTCGATCACCGTCAGATCCGCCTGGGACAGCGTGCGCAGCCGCCGCTCGATCTGGTGCGTGCTGAGCTGGCTGAACCCGGGAATCGGCAGGTCCTCCTCCCGCCTGACCGCTCCCAGGACCTCCTCGGCAATGGGGCTGGGTTCGGGCATCTCCCGCGCCACACCCTCGGCCGCACCCCGGGCCCGCTGGACGCCGCGCTGGGCGGCGTCACGTGCCCGGTCGAAAGCGGTCCGCATCGTCTGGGCCGCTGTGTCGGCCAAGCCGCCGTGCTGACCTCCGCGCGGGCCGAAGCCGTGGGTGGATGCCGCTACGGCGCGGGCGTGCTCGGCGAGGCTGTCCTCCAGCGCCCGGAGCAGCTCTTCGTCCTGGCGGCGCAGCGAGCCGAGCAGGTCGGCGGTGGTCTCGTCGTCCACCTGCTCGGCGAGGACCTCCCCGGCCCGGCACGCCGCCAGCGCCCGCGCCGCGGCCGCGTACTCGTCCTCCGCGTTCCTCATCAGCCGTCGCGGATCGGCTGGGCCCCCGCCGGGCAGCATTCTCCGGACGACCGCCGCCCCGATTGTCAGCGGCAGCATCGCCGTGCGCACCGCGCCCCCGAGACGGACCGCGTCACACCGACCGCGGTGCCCAGCAGGCCCCGGGGGTGCAGGGCACGCTCCTGGCGTCGAATGCGCTGCACGCTGATCTGGACCTCGGCGGCCTGGCGTTCGAGCATCTGCCGATACGGGCCCGGCGGGGTGATCGTCGCATCCGCCCGGAACCGGCCGAGGACCGCGGTATGAGCCTGGCGCGCATCCTCCAGCACCGGCACGAGTTCTTCCGTCACCACTGCCATGAAGGTGCTCCTGAGTGAGGAATGAGGGCGGCAGCCCGCCGCACACGGAAAGCGGCTGCCCTCAGTGAACCCTCATGGCCGGGCAGCCGACACCATCCTGGGGGACCCACGCCAAGATCGCCCGGCGGACCGGAGCCGGACTGCCCGTGGCACGCCGGGCCGTACGGCGCTGCTGGTGCGGATGAGGACATGCCGCATCGGCCTGTCCGGGCGACGGGAAACCACCGTGCGGCGGGAAGGTGGGCCAGACGTGTCGTGCGTATGGCAGTTCGCGTCGGGTGTGACACGCCGACGTCGCCCACAGCGTCGCCCTGACGATACGGAGCAGGCGCGACGAAGTCAGCCAGGTCGGCGGGGCCCTCGATGCTCTTGCCCTCTCCGGGGAGCGTTCCCTCGTCGCACGCCAAGGCCGGCGCGGCCTGCAACCTCGCCAGGACCCTCGCCGCACCACGACAGCCGCGCAGCACAGGAGGTGCCTTGGCCCTACGGTGGCCTGAGAGGGGGCCGCCAAGCCGAACTGGCGTTGTGAAGGAGGCTGCGATGGACGAGCACTTCGTCTGGGTGACGACGCGCCGTCTTCGGCCGGGCACCCTGGAGGACTTCGAGAGGGCGTGGCGCCCGGACCCCTACCCGCAAGGACTGCGCCGCGCCTTCGCCTACTGGTCCGAGGACGGACAGGAAATCACTGGAGTGTCGTTCTGGGACTCGAAGGAGACGTGCGACTCCTGGCGGGCCCCCGAGGCGGAGAAGCAGCGGCGTGCGGCCATAGCCCCGTACGTCGTCGAAGAGCGGGAGGGTTTCTACCGCGGCCGTGAACTCGCCGTCCCCCAGCGGTAGTCGTCGGCCGACGGTTCGAGGAGGCGTGGTGCGCGAGATACGAACCGGGCGGCTGCCAGTGGCATCACTCGAGCGGCGGCGTGATTCCCGTTCGGACGACGCCGGATCCCCCGGTGGTCATGTGACTTGATGCCAGTCGCGCCGTCCCATGAGCTGAGCTGCCAGGCGTCCGCGTGCTGGTCGGCGGTCCAGTCGAGGGATTCCTCCTCCAGGAGCGGGTGGCCCGATTGCGACCGGGTTGATGCCGACTTAGCTTCAAACCGTCACGTTATGTGACAAAGCCGACACTAATCCTATGTTGGCTTTCCCGTGGTGACGCTCGAATGGAGCATTCATGTCGGTGATGACCGGTACCCAACCCCTGCAGCAGGTCGGCCCGCAGCAGATCGCTCAGATGGTCCAGCAGGCCATCCAGCAGGCGTGTCAGCAGACGGCCCAGCAGGTCGCGCAGCAGGTGCAGCAGACGTTCCAGCAGATCCAGCAGATCCAGCAGCAGCTGCAGCAGCGGCCGGACCTGGCCCAGCAGGCGCACCCGTACCTGGCTCTCATGCTGCACCGCACGCTGGCCGGCGCCGTCCGCCACGCCGTGGAGCAGTCCGTGCAGCAGGCGCTGCCGAACGCCATCGTGGCGTTGCTCCA
>NZ_JBQQCE010000765.1:0-2823 GCF_052245645.1 Streptomyces sp. KR55
CGGGTGCTCCGCCTGGAGCCGACAGGGACGACGCAGCCCCTGCCCGACGGCTCCCTGGCCGAGCAGCCGCTGCCGACTCCGGCGACGACGCGGGAGCCGATCCCTGCGGGGCTGCCGCGGTTGCTGATGAAGAAGCGACGGCGCACGTAGCGGCGGCTACGACGTCGGCAGCTGCTGGCCGTAGTCCACCGTCTCGTCCTTCGCCGGCTGTTCCAGGGCGAAGTCCTTGCCCCAGTCGGAGAAGCTGAGGGTGCCCGCGCCGCCGGCGCGGACCAGGCGCAGGGGGTACGGCTTGCCCTCCAGGGAGACGTCCAGCGTGCCGCCGGAGCCCCGGTCGCCGGTGATGCGGATGGTGGGGACGCCGGACTGTTCGTGGTGGCCGTCGGTCTGCAGGGAGCCGTGCAGGGTCAGCAGGCTCTTGAGGAGCACGTCCTTGTCGGTGAAGCCGCTGAAGCGCTTGTACGAGGGGTCGCCCTGCGGCACCTTCACATACTTGCCGTCGAGCTTGTCGGCCGCGGCCGCGTCCCCTTCGTCGCCCTTGCCCTTCCCGTTGTTCCAGAACTCCGCCTCGGCCATGAGGAACAGCTCCTCACCGACCCGCAGCAGTTTGAACGTCGCCCCCTCCGCGGTGACCGACCCGCTGCCGCCGTCCGACTTCAGGCGCATGTCGAGCTTGTACGTGCTCCCGCCGGCGACGACCGTCCCCGACAGCCGGACCGCGGCGGCGGACTCCGCCGCCGTGCGGGTCTGGGCCTGGATCTTGTCGGCGGGGAGCTTTCCCACCCCGTTCGTGCCCGCGTTCGGATCTTCCTCGCTGCACCCCGTCAGCGCTGTCCCCGTCACGACCAGTGCGCACATCGCGCTCGCCAGCGCGGTCCGGCGGGTACGGCCCTGGGGCATCGCAGTCACAGGTGGTGCTGCCTTTCTGACGTGGGTCCTGAGCGGCGTACCGCAGCGTACCGGGGCTGTGCGCACCAGGCGGAGCCAGTCCGTCCGGACCGCTCACCAGGGCGTATCCGATCGGGACGGGCTAGCCTGAAGCCCAACTGAGCGAGCAATTCGACAAGAACAGAGCAAAAGCAACGCACGGTAGGAAAAGGAGGCGCAGCCATGGTCGCGGGCGCCCCCCGGATCTTCGTCTCGCACCTGTCCGGCGTCGCCGTCTTCGATCCGAACGGCGACCAGGTGGGCCGCGTGCGCGATCTGGTCGTCATGCTGCGCGTCGGCCGCCGGCCCCCGCGGCTGCTCGGGCTGGTCGTCGAACTCGTCACCCGCCGCCGGATCTTCCTGCCCATGACGCGGGTGACCAGCATCGAGTCCGGCGAGGTCATCACCACCGGTGTGCTGAACGTCCGCCGTTTCGAGCAGCGTCCCACGGAGCGACTCGCGTTCGGTGAACTCCTCGACCGGCACGTCAGGCTCGTCGAGACCGGCGAGGAGGTCACCGTCCTCGATCTGTCCGTGCAGCAGTTGCCGGCCCGCCGCGACTGGGAGGTCGACCGTGTCTTCGTGCGCAAGGGCCGGAAAGGCGGCGCCTTCCGGCGGGCCAAGGGCGAGGCTCTGACCGTCGAGTGGTCCGCCGTCACCGGCTTCTCCCTGGAGGAGCACGGGCAGGGCGCCGAGAGCCTGCTCGCCACCTTCGAGCAGCTGCGCCCCGCCGACCTGGCGAACGTCCTGCACCACCTCTCACCCAAGCGGCGCGCCGAGGTCGCCGCCGCCCTCGACGACGACCGCCTGGCCGACGTCCTCGAAGAGCTTCCGGAGGACGACCAGATCGAGATCCTCGGCAAGCTCCAGGAGGAGCGTGCCGCCGACGTGCTGGAGGCGATGGACCCGGACGACGCGGCCGACCTGCTCTCCGAGCTGCCGGAGGAGGAGCAGGAGCGGCTGCTGGGCCTGATGCAGCCCGCCGACGCGGCCGACATGCGGCGCCTGATGGCGTACGAGGAACACACCGCCGGCGGTCTGATGACCACCGAACCGATCGTGCTGCGCCCCGACGCCACCGTCGCCGACGCCCTCGCCCGGGTCCGCAACCCCGACCTCTCCCCCGCCCTGGCCGCCCAGGTGTACGTCTGCCGCCCGCCCGACGAGACGCCGACCGGCAAGTACCTGGGCACCGTCCACTTCCAGCGGCTGCTGCGCGACCCCCCGTACACCCTGGTCAGCTCGCTCGTCGACGACGACCTGCAGCCCCTCGCCCCGGGCGCGGCGCTGCCCCTGGTCGCCGGGTTCTTCGCGACGTACGACATGGTCGCGGCGCCGGTCGTCGACGAGTCCGGGTCGCTGCTGGGCGCGGTGACCGTGGACGACGTACTGGACCACATGCTGCCCGAGGACTGGCGGGAGACGGAGTTCGAACTCGACGAGGGCGAAGGGGTGGTCGCCCATGGCTCCTGAGCGAGAGACGGCGCGTGAGATCGTCCGGGAGCGCATTCCGGTGGGCGCCACCGCGACCACGCGCCCGCGCGCCCGCCTGGACCAGCCGCGCGCGCCCCGGCGCCGGATCCTGCCCGAGTGGGACCCGGAGGCCTTCGGGCGGCTCTCGGAGCGCATCGCGCGCTTCATCGGCACCGGACGGTTCCTCGCCTGGATGACCGTCGTGATCATCGTGTGGGTGCTGTGGAACATATCCGTGCCCAGCGACCTGCGCTTCGACGAATACCCGTTCATCTTCCTGACGCTCGCCCTGTCCCTGCAGGCGTCGTATGCGGCCCCGCTCATCCTGCTCGCACAGAACCGGCAGGACGACCGCGCCCGGGTCGACCTCGAACAGGATCGCAAGCAGAACGAGCGGTCGATCGCGGACACCGAGTACCTGAC
>NZ_JBQQCE010000766.1:0-2814 GCF_052245645.1 Streptomyces sp. KR55
ATGACCTCCTTGGCCGTGGAGACGACGGCGCAGCAGCGCGCCGCATGGTCGAGCGCCTGCCGGTGGTGGGCGGCGGAGAAGTCGGCGACCGCGTCGGCCACCAGGAACGTCTCGATGTCGTTGCTGAACGCGTCGACCGCCGTCATCAGTACGCCCACATGGGCGTACACCCCACAGAGGACCAACTGGTCGCGGTGGTGCGCCCGCATCCGCTCCAGCAGACCGGAGCGGAAGAACGCGCTGTAGCGCCACTTGGTGAACATCCAGTCCCGGCCCGTGGGAGCCAGTTCCGCCGTGATCTCGCTGTCGGCGGGGGAGCGTTGCATGCCCGGCCCCCAGAAGTCCTTCAGCAGCCCGCGCTCCGCATCGTCCATGGCGCCCGGCTGCGCGGTGTACGCGACGGGCATGCCGAGGGCGGCGCAGCGTTCGCGCAGCAGCACGGCATTGCGCAGCAGCTGTTCGCGGAGGGGTTCCGGCAGCGCCCGGAGGAAGTAGTGCTGCATGTCGTGCACCAGGAGAACCGCGCGCCCGGGGTCGACCCGCCAGGACGGGACGGGGTCGGGCAGCTCGCGCGCGCTGGGCAGCTCGTAGGGTTCGATGGGAGGTATCCCGGTGGTCCTCCCGGTCGGGGTCGTCCCGGTGGTGATCTTGCCGGTCATGGTCCTCTCTCCGCCTCGTCCGGTCCGGCGGGCTACCCGCCGAGGGTGGCGCCGCCGTCCACCGTGAGGCTGTGCAGGGTGATGTGGGCGGCCCGGTCGGACAGCAGGAAGGCCACGGCGTCGGCGACGTCCGAGGGCATGGCGAGCTTGCCGAGCGGGATACCGACGCGGTACTCCTCCGGCCGGCCGGCGATCGTGGTCCGCCGGCCGCTGTTGTCCCGCCACATGGAGCTGAGCATCGGCGTGTCGGTGGAACCGGGGGCCACCAGATTGCAGCGGATGCCGTGCCCGGCCACCTCCAGGCCGAGGCACTTGGTGAACATCGTGGCGGCGGCCTTCGACGCGGCGTAGGCGGCCATCTGCGTGCGGGCGGTGCCGGCCGCGTTCGACGCCACGGTGACGATGGTCCCGCGCCGGCGCGGCACCATCCGGTTGACGACCGCGCGCGACACCACGAACACGCCCGTGGCGTTCACCGCGAACGTGGCGTCCCAGTCCTGGTCGGTGAGGTGCCGGGCCTCGCCCAGGTGCAGCACGCCCGCCGCGTTGACCAGGAAGTCCAGTGGGCCCAACTGCTGTTCGACGGTGTCGACCAGAGCGTCGACCTCGGCGCGGCCGGTGATGTCGGCCGGGAACGCCCGGGCGGTCACGCCGTCGGCGGTCAGCTTCTGCACCGTGCGCAGCAGCCCGTCCGCGTCCCGGTCGACCGCGGCCACCGTGACGCCGCGCTCACCGAGCGCACGCGCCACCGCGGCGCCGATCCCTCCTGCCGCTCCCGTGATCAGGGCGACCTTGCCCTCCATGTGGAGTCCTCCTTCGTCTGAGGTGACAGCGACGGTGTCGGCCCTCGAGGCCGTTACGCCCCCCACGCCGAAACCACGGCCACGGCCTGGTCCGGGCGCAGCCGCGGGTCGCACAGGCTGGTGTAGGTGCCGCGGTCCAGGTCGGAGGCGGACGGGTTGGGGGCGCACTCGGTCACCTGGTCCGGGGTGGTCTCCAGGTGCAGGCCGCCGGCGACCCCACCGGCGGCGAGGACGGCGGACCGGAAGTCCCGTACCTCCCGCACGATCCAGTCGAGGTAGCGGGTCTTGCGCCCGTCGGGGGCGGTGACCGTGTTGCCGTGCATCGGGTCGCAGAGCCAGACGACGGGATGGCCCGCCTCCCGCACCGCCGCCACCAGCGACGGCAGACGGTGGGCCACCAGCTGCGCCCCCATCCGGGCGATCAGGGTCAGCCGGCCGGGCTCACGCGCGGGGTCGAGGCATTCGCACAGCGCCAGCAGCTCGCTCGCCGTCATACCGGGGCCGACCTTGCAGGCGACCGGGTTGGCCACCGCGGCGAGCAGGGCGACATGCGCGCCGTCCAGCTGCCGGGTGCGGTCGCCGATCCACGGCCAGTGCGTGGAGGCGAGGACCGGCGCCCCGGTGGCGTCGCGGCGCACCAGCGGGACCTCGTAGTCCAGGACGAGCGCCTCGTGGCTGGTCCACACCGGCGGATCGATGCCGGGCGCCCCGGGCGCGCGGTGCCAGCCGAGGTGGCGCAGCACCGCACGGGAGGCGCGGTAGCAGTCCAGCATGCGGCGGGGATCCGGCTGCCTGCTCAGCGGGTCGCCTCCGGGGCCGTTGACCATGTGGCCGCGGTAGACGGGGAGTTCGAGCTCGCCGATCCACTCGGTCGGTTTCGAGCGCGGCTTGCCGAACTGCCCCGCCATCCGCCCTGCGCGGACCACCGGCCGGTGCGTGATGCCCTTGAGTTCACCGGCGAGTACGTCCAACAGGCCGGCCTTGCGGGCGACATGGCCCTCGGTGCACTCCGCCGGGTCCTCCGCGCAGTCGCCCGCCTGCACCACATGGGCCCGGCCGGCGGCGACGACGGTCAGCACCGAGCGCAGGGTGCGCACGTCCTCGGGATCGACGAGCCCCGGCGAGGCCAGCAGCTGCCGCCGCACCCGCCCAACACTCTCCTTGTCCTCCCACCCCGGCTGCTGCCGGGCCGGCTTCGAGCCGATGTCGAGCACAGGGTTGTCCACTGATGTCTCCCATTCCGGATGGACCGGTGCGTGGGTACGTCTCCGACGGCCGAGGCGGTGTGGTCGTAAGGAGCTGCCGATCGGTGCGATCGGGGCGAACTGCACCTAGGTGTGACCGGGACCGAG
>NZ_JBQQCE010000767.1:0-2798 GCF_052245645.1 Streptomyces sp. KR55
CCTTGCCGCGGGAGGACGGCAGCAGCCCAAGTCCGATGTGCGCGGACCGGTTGTGGTTGTCGATGCCCCACAGCGTCGCGGTGCCGATCAGTGTGCCGCCGTCCAGCTCCACCACGGAGAACTGGACAATCCCCTGATTCTTGTCGTCCACCACGAGCCGCGGATCCTTCGAGCCGGGCGTGATCGGCCGCCACGGACCGCCTTCGGCCCGTGAGCCGTTGACCACATCGTCGTAGAGCTCGGCCCGCAGGATCGGGATGTCGTCCTCGTGCCGGGCTCTCAGCCCGACCTTGCCGCCCCTTAGCATGCAAGCTTCCTATCCGACCGGGCCGGCCGGCGGCAAACCAATAAGTCAGTTTCTGCTCGGTGCGGGGGCGGGGAAGCTTCAGCCCGAGCAGAGCGGCGCCGATGTGGATGGGCAGGCCGCCGTTGACGATGTCGGTGGCGACACCGGCGCCTGCCACGGAGGCGCCCCACAGGTCAGCACGCGCATGCAGAAGGGGTCGGGCTCACCAGAGCCCGACCCCTTCTGACCTGCATCCTTGACGGATTACCGGATTACCTGGCATGCGGTGGCGAGACGCTTACACATTGAAGCGGAACTCCACCACATCCCCGTCCTGCATCACGTAGTCCTTGCCCTCCATCCGCGCCTTGCCCTTTGCGCGGGCCTCGGCGACCGAGCCCGTTTCGACCAGGTCGTGGAAGGAGATGACCTCCGCCTTGATGAAGCCCTTCTGGAAGTCGGTGTGGATGACACCGGCGGCCTCCGGGGCGGTGGCGCCCTTCTTGATGGTCCAGGCGCGGGATTCCTTGGGGCCGGCCGTGAGGTAGGTCTGCAGGCCGAGGGTGTTGAAGCCGACGCGGGCCAGGGTCGCGAGGCCGGGCTCGTGCTGGCCGACGGACTCCAGGAGTTCGAGGGCCTCGTCCTCGTCCAGCTCGGCGAGGTCCGCCTCCAGCTTGGCGTTGAGGAAGATCGCCTCGGCGGGGGCGACCAGCGCGCGCTGCTCGTCCTTGAAGGCGTCGTCCATCAGCTCGTCCTCGTCGACGTTGAAGACGTAGAGGAAGGGCTTGGTGGTGAGCAGGTGCAGGTCGTGGAGGAGCTCCGCGCGCTCGCTGCCCTGGACGATGCCGTGCGCGAAGAGGGTGTCGCCCTTTTCGAGGATCTCCTTGGCCTCCTCGACCGCCTTGACCTTCGGCGCCACGTCCTTCTTGATCCGCGACTCCTTCTGCAGGCGCGGCAGGACCTTCTCGATCGTCTGCAGGTCGGCCAGGATCAGCTCGGTGTTGATCGTCTCGATGTCGTCCTTGGGCGAGACCTTGCCGTCGACGTGGACGACGTTCTCGTCCTTGAACGCACGGATGACCTGGCAGATCGCGTCGGATTCTCGGATGTTCGCCAGGAACTTGTTGCCGAGGCCCTCGCCCTCACTGGCGCCGCGCACGATGCCCGCGATGTCGACGAAGTCGACGGTGGCCGGCAGGATCCGCTCCGACGAGAAGATCTCCGCCAGCTTGGCCAGGCGGGTGTCGGGGACGCCGACCACGCCGACGTTCGGCTCGATCGTGGCGAACGGGTAGTTGGCCGCCAGCACGTCGTTCTTGGTCAGGGCGTTGAACAGGGTCGACTTGCCGACATTCGGCAGACCGACGATTCCGATCGTGAGCGACACGTTGCGACTTCCCGTACGTGAGAGGGCCAGGAGGGTGGGCCGGGGCCGGGGCCAGGAGACGTCTGGCCGATCCACCAGTCTACGGGGTGCCCGGCGCCGCCCCGGCGACGTATCGAACGCTTGGCCAAGCTCTGCGCCTCGGCGTGTCTGACGGGCTATTCGGCACATAAGCCGACCTAAGTTGGTCCAGTGGAGCAATACAGGACGCGACCCCCGCAGAACGGACCGCGACGCGCCACGCCCCCAGCGCTGCCGCCCCAGGCGGTGCGCGGCGGTGCGAGCGGTGCGGGCGGTTCCGGCAGCCCGGGCGGTGCGGGTGGCGGCGCCGTACGGTCGACGCGGTCCCCGCGGCCCGCGCGGACTGGACGGGCCGGAAAGGCCGAACGAGGCCAGCGACCTGAGCGGGCCAACCCTCCGGCTGACCGGCCGGTCCGCCCCCGCTCGCCGCAACCGCGCGGGGGGGCGGGCGTGGGCCGGGCCGGTGGGGTGAAGCGGCCCGTGGCCGTACGGCGGCCCGCTCCCCAGGGGGGCCAGGCGGCACGCCGGATGCCCAACCCCCGGCTCACCGGGCTGGGCGTCGGATTGTTCTGCGGGGCGCTGATGCTCGCGCTCGGCTGTCTGGATCAGCTGCTGTTCGGGGCGTCGCTGGTGGTGTACGGCGTGCTGTTTCTGCCGGTGTGCGTGCTGACGGCGGTGTGGGTGCGGCGGGGCGACCTGGTGACCGTGCCCATCGTGGTGCCGATCGCGTTCGCCGTGGGGCTCGTGCCGGTCGCCGAGCGCGGTGAGGGGGTGAGCGGACGGTTCGTGGGGCTCTTCACCGCGCTGGCGACTCAGGCGGGGTGGTTGTACGGCGGGACGCTCATCGCGGGGTCCCTGGTGACCGTGCGCTGGATTCGTATGCTGCGCCGCCGGACCGCACGCAGCCGCCCACCCGTGTGAGGGCCTACCCCTCCTTCGCCGCCCGCATCGCCGCTCCCACGATGCCCGCGTTGTTCTGCAGCTGCGCCGGGACGATCTCGGCCTTGATGCCGTCGATGTAGCGCAGGAACTTGTCCGCCTTGCGGCTGACGCCGCCGCCGATGATGAACAGCTCGGGTGAGAAGAGCACCTCGACGTGGGCGAGGT
>NZ_JBQQCE010000768.1:0-2793 GCF_052245645.1 Streptomyces sp. KR55
CTTCACCTGGACCAAGTCCGCCGACGAGATCCTCAACTCCCTCGCCGACTACCTCACCAAGGTCGGAGCCAACAACCAGAAAACAGAGGAAAATTAACCCTCAGGATTTCTGGCGCATCACACTAGTGTCCTGCGCCAGAGATCCGTTGGCAGAAGTGAGCGAGGGAGTCGAGGATTTCTTCGGCTGTCTTGGTCCAGATGAACGGCTTGGGGTCTTCGTTCCAGTCTTTGACCCACGCGCGGATGTCGGCTTCGAGGGCCTGGACGTTCTTGTGTGCGCCACGGCGGATCTTCTGGTCGGTCAGGAAGCCGAACCACCGCTCGACCTGGTTGATCCAGGAGGAGCCGGTCGGGGTGAAGTGCATGCGGAACCGGGGTGTTCGGCCAGTCACGTCCTGATCACGGGCGTCTTGTGGGTGCCGAAGTCGTCACAGATCAGGTGGATCTGCAGATGCGCGGGAACCTCCTTGTCGATCCTGATCAGGAACTTCTTGAACTCCGCCGCCCGGTGCCGGAGGTGCAGGCCACTGATGACCTCGCCGGTGACGGCATCGAAGGCGGCGAACAGGGTGGTCAGGCCGTTGCGGACGTAGTCGTGGGTACGCCGCTCGGGCATGCCCGGCATCATCGGCAGCACCGGCTGCGGCCGGTCCAGCGCCTGGATCTGCGACTCCTCATCCACGCAGAGCACCACCGCACCCTCGGGGGGGTTGAAGTACAGGCCGACGACGTCGTAGACCTTCTCCACGAACAACGGGTCCGTCGACAGCTTGAACGTGTCGGTCAGATGCGGCTTGAGCTGGAACTTCCGCCAGATCCGCCCGACGGTGGACTTCGACAGGCCGCTGTGCTCGGCCATCGACTTCCGAGACCAGTGGGTGGCGTTCTCCGGGACGTGCTCCAGCGTCGTGACCACGACCGCCTCGACCTGATCGACGCTGATGCTGGGCGGCCGGCCCGGCCGGGGCTCGTCAACGAGGCCGTCCAGGCGGTGGGCGAGGAAACGCCGCCGCCACTTGCGGACCGTGTCTGCGCTCACCCGCAGATCCCGGGCGACCGCCACGATCGGCGGCACCTCCGGCCCCGCGCATGCCAGCACAATCCGTGCGCGCAGGACCTGACCGATGTGGCCCGACGCGTCCACCGCTCCAACACCGCCCGCTCCTCAGCGGACAACAGCAGCGGTTCCAGCTTCGGGCCCCGACGAGGAACTTGACGCACCAGCAGCAGAAGTCACACAACAACTAACGATCAACTACTGGCGCAGGACACCAGTAGGGGTTGGTAGGGGGGCCCACACTCCCGCCACAGGGGGACACCCCGGGCCCCAAGAGCGGCCCCAGCGCCCGTCAGACACTCCCGTCATCCGGGTTGCGCGCGACACCTGAGGACCTCGGAATTACTCCTCCCCGCGCTCCCCGGTTGCTGCGATCGGGCGACGCGCGGCATGTGGAGCGTCGGCTGCCAAGGCTTCGGCACCATGCTGAATGGCATGCCTCAACCGCTGGGCAGGGTGTCGCCGTGCCGCCCTGGTTACCCGTTCCCGTCCATTCCGGCCCGTGGTCCGTCACACCGCCGGGCTCGGGTACCTGGCCGGTCCGTCGTCTCCGCCCTCCTCGGCCTGCTTGTCCTCCTGGCCCCCGCCCTCACCCCAGGCGGCTTTACTGGCCAGGCGGCGATCGGTCCGCCGGCTGCCGCCGTGGTCACCGCCGGCCATGACTCCGGCACGGCTCTGGCCGGGTTCATGATCCAGTCGACCGCCCTGGTGACGGACCCGGCGGCCGAGGTGTCCAGCCCCGGCTATCCGACGAAGGGCTGGTACCAGGCCGGCCCTCGCTCCACCGTCCTCGCCGCCCTGCTGGCGGCCGGCGTCCACCCCGACCCGTTCCACTCCACCAACCAGAAGCTGATCCCTGCCGCCGACTTCACGGTCCCGTGGTGGTACCGGTCCGACTTCTCGGTCGACGACAGCCGGGTAGGTCGTACGTATCTCGACTTCAGCGGGGTCACCTCTGCCGCCGACGTCTTCGTCAACGGCCGTCAGATCTCGACGGCGAGCAAGGTCGCCGGCACCTACACCCGACACGAGCTGGACATCACTGCTCTGATCAGGCCGGGCACCAACACGGTCGCCTTCCGGGTCCAGCCCAACGACCCGCGCAAGCACCTCACCGTGGGCTGGCTCGACTGGCTGCAGCCGCCACCGGACCGGAACATGGGCATCGTCCGCGACGTCGTCGTCCGCCGCAGCGGCCCGGTGGTCCTCCGTGACGCCCACGTCGTCACCGACCTGGCCGTGCCGTCGCTGGCCTCCGCCGACCTGACCGTCAAGGCCCGCCTGCGCAACGACTCACCCGACACCGTCACGACGCTCCTCTCCGGCACGGCCGGGCCCGCAGCCCTCAGCCGACGGGTGACGCTGGCGCCCGGGGAGAGCCGGACCGTGGTTTTCTCCCCGGCCGACCACCCCCGACTCCATGTGCCTTCGCCACGCGTATGGTGGCCCGCCGGGATGGGCGGGCAGCCCCTGTACGACCTCGACCTGACCTTGACGGTCGACGGGGTCACCTCCGACACCGCACACACCGCCTTCGGCATCCGCGACGTGCAAGCACCGATCAATGCCGACGGCGCGCGCCAGTACCGGATCAACGGCCGTCCGCTGCTGATCAAGGGCGCGGGCTGGTCCCCCGACGAGTTCCTGCGCTGGGACCCCGCCTACGCCGAGCACCGCATGCAGTACGTCCGCGACCTGGGCCTGAACACGCTGCGTCTGGAAGGCCATCTCGAGCC
>NZ_JBQQCE010000769.1:0-2788 GCF_052245645.1 Streptomyces sp. KR55
CGCCCCTGGTAGGTCGTCGCCCGGATCTCGCCGACCCGCCCGTAGTCGTCGGCCTGCTGCTTCAGGTCCGGTTCGACGTCGTCGCGCCAGACGGCGACCGGATCGTCACCGACGCGTTCGCTGTAGGTCACCGCCAGCGTGCGCGGGTCGTCCGGCGCGCCGAGGACCACGCGGTACGCCAGGTCGGACACACGGCTGGTGCGCAGCGGCTGCCAGCCGTCCGGGAGGGCGATGGAGAAGCCCTCGGGCGAGTCGTAACGGCGGAAACCCTGCGGGAGGGCCGTCGCCGGGGCCGACGGGGTCGCGGTGGTGGGCGGTGCCGTCGGGGTCGGCGCCGGTGTCGAGGGCGCGGACGGGCGGTCCGTCTGCGAGGGCGCGGCCGAGGCGGGGGGACTGGGCTGTGCCCCGGACGCGGAGGTGTCGTCGCCGGGCTGGTCGCGGGTCACCGCGAGGACGGCGACGGCGACGGTGACGACGGCGAGCGCCGTCCCGGCGATCATGGTTCGTCTGCTCCACCCCGGTCCGGTGGCGTGGCAGGCGGCGGCGTACGCGCGGCGCAGACGGGGCGTCGGCGCCGTCGGCAGGGCGGCGTCGGGATCCTCGTTGACCACCCGGGTGAGGGCCTCGCGCACCACCGGCCGGGTCAGCCGCTCCCGGGAGTCCTTGCGCAGCAGCCCCTGCACGGCCTGGGTGAGGGGTCCGGCGCGCTGCGGTGTGCGCAGCGGGAGCCGGTCCACGCTCTTCAGCGTGGCCTCGGGCCGGTCCCGGTCCCGGAACGGCGGGCGCCCCTCGACCATGGTGTAGAGGATCGCGCCGAGCGCCCACAGATCGGCCGCCGGCCCGATCCGCTCGTCACGGGCCTGCTCGGGGGAGGCGTACGAGGGTGCAGCGAGCCGCGGTGCCAGGGTCGCGCCGGCCAGTCCGAAGCCCGCGACGACGACCGGGCCCTCCTCGCGGACGAACACCTGCCCGGGGCTCAGCTCGCCGTGCGTGATGCCCTCACCGTGCGCCGCCTCCAGCACCTCGAGCAGCTCCAGCCCGATCCGCGCCGCCCGCACATAGTTGAACGGGCCCTGCTCGGTGAGGAGTTCACCGAGCGGTGTGCCGCCCACCCACTCGGTGACCGTCCACAGCGCGCCCGCCTCCTCCACGGCGTCGACGACGGGCGCGACCCGGCCGGGGCACAGCCGCCCCATCGTCTCCGATGTGCGCATGATGCGGCCGACCGTCCGGCGTGCGCTCTCCCCACCGGGCTCGTCCGGCAGCCCGACCTGCGTCACCAGACAGGGCCGCCCGGCCTCGACGTCCTCCCCGTACCAGCACACCCGGTTGGCTTCGCGATGGACGGCCTCGAGGAGCCGGTACCTTCCGGCTACCAACTCGTGTGCGGAGACGTACGCCTTGCCCATGGTCATCCCTCGTTGAACGCCTGGCTCTCACCTTGGCCACTGGTACGCGGGGCGCGACGGCAGGCGTTCAACGCGGCGGGCGCATATTTGCGCCGGCCCGAACTTTTGACGATGCGTCAAAGAAGCCCGAAGCGGCCCGCCCAGGTCATCACGTCCGCGGTCGACGCATTGCCCCCGCACACCACCAGACCGAGCCGACAGCCGTCGCCGATCCGTTCCACGACCCGGCGGGCGGCGGGCAGCAGACATCCGGCGGCCGGTTCCGTCCACACCTTGGCGTGTTCGGCGAGGTCCAGACAGCCCCGTACGGCGTCCCGGTCGGGGACCACGAGGACATCGGTGACCAGGGCGGACACATGGTCGTACGTCAGCTGTGAGACCGCCGGAGCGCTGAGCGTGGTAGAGATCGACGACAGCGCGACCGGCACTGGGCCGCCCGCCGCCAGTGCCTCGGACATGGCCTCGGCGCCCTCGGTCTCCACGCCCCAGATCCGCACCTCGGGGCGGCGCGCCCGCAGGGCCGCCGCCACACCGGAGATCAGCCCGCCGCCCCCGACGCTGACCAGCACGTCGGTGACCTCGTCCGCGTCGTCGGCGAACTCCAGCCCCACGGTGCCCTGTCCGGCGACGACCACGGGGTCGTCGAAGGGGTGCACCAGCGTCAGGCCCTCGTCCCGCAGCTCGGTCACGAGGCTGAACGCGCCGCCCATGTCGTCGGTCAGGCGTACCGTCGCACCGGTGTCGTGGGCGATCTCGACCGCCCGTGCGGGCGCCGAGCGCGGCATGACCACCGTCGCCTTCACGTCGAGGGCGGCCGCCATGACCGCGAGGGCGATCCCGTGATTGCCGCCGCTGACCGCCACGACGCCGGCGGCCCGCTCGGCCTCGCTCAGCGACAGCAGCTTGGCCGCCGCCCCGCGCGCCTTGAAGGATCCGGTGCGTTGCAGGAGTTCCAGCTTCGCGGTCACCGGGACGCCGAGCAGTCCGGACAGGCCGGGGCTCGGCACCGTGGGGGTGTGAATGACATGGCCGGCGATCCGCTCGGCGGCGGCTTCGATGTCCGAGATGCCGATCAAGGAGCTCACCCTTCCGGCGCGGCAGCGTCGGTGGTGGGGCCGCGCCGTTCTGAACCCTGACGTGGGCGGGGCCGCTGGTCAACATGGTTTCGGTGACCGGACGGCTCCGGCTGCAGATCGCGCCGCACCAGGAAGTCCAGCAGCGCCCGCAGCTCGGCGACGGCCCGCGCCTGAAGCGGTACGTCCGTGAGGGCCGCGTCGGCTGCGGCGATGTGCCGGTGGGCCTCGGCCAGCGCCGCGGTACGGCCGCCCGCCTCGTCGATCAACGCGGCCGCCTCGGCCGGCTCCCCGGCCGATTCCAGC
>NZ_JBQQCE010000077.1:0-27209 GCF_052245645.1 Streptomyces sp. KR55
GCGGTGAGGCGCATGTCCTGCTGGTCGAGGCCGCGTACTGGCCCGCCGCGCGCTTTCCGCTGCTCGCCGCAGAGATGGAGCGCGCCGGGCTCGGCGCCGACTGGGCGACGCTGCTGTGGGAGGCCGCCTCACTGCCCGCCGACCGGCTCGTCGCCGCCGCCGACGCGCTGGTCGCGGCAGGCCGGACCGCCGACGGGGAGCAGATGCTCCGGCAGGGCGTGGCCCGGCCCGCCGCCGAGATCGGCCGGTCCGTGCTCGCCCTGGCCACCGAGGGCCGCCGCAGCGAGGTCCGTGCGCTGCTCGACGCCTACGTCCGCGTCCGCACCCCGGAGGAGGCCGCCCGCAGCGCCGAGCCGGACCCGCAGACCCTCGTACCGCTGCTGCTGGAGGCCGCGCAGGGCGTCTCCGAAGAACGGCACTGGGATCTCGTGCATGCCCTCCGGGTGGCCGGGCTCACCTCCTGAGAACCCTGTCGATCACCCACAGGAGTGCGAAACACGACCGACTCCGCGGGTTAACGACGATGGTCTTGGCAAGGCCTTCACCGAGGCATACGTTCGTGCCTCTACGGCCTGCTTCTACGGGCGTAGAGGCGCTGACGTCCCGTCGAAGTCGCAGCTCATGGCGAACGTCGTCCGTGCCGCTCTGGTCCAGTCCACCTGGACTGGCGACACAGAGTCCATGGTGGCGAAACACGAGGAGCACGCCCGCGAGGCAGCCCGGCAGGGCGCCGGGATCATCGGGTTCCAGGAAGTCTTCAACAGCCCCTACTTCTGTCAGGTCCAGGAGCCGGAGCACTACCGGTGGGCCGAGCCGGTGCCCGACGGGCCGACCGTGCGTCGTATGCAGGAACTCGCGCGCGAGACCGGCATGGTGATCGTCGTGCCGGTGTTCGAGGTCGAGCAGTCCGGTTTCTACTACAACACCGCGGCCGTGATCGACGCGGACGGCTCGTACCTCGGCAAGTACCGCAAGCACCACATCCCGCAGGTGAAGGGTTTCTGGGAGAAGTACTACTTCAAGCCCGGAAACCTCGGCTGGCCCGTCTTCGACACCGCTGTCGGCAAGGTCGGCGTCTACATCTGCTACGACCGCCACTTCCCGGAGGGCTGGCGGCAACTCGGGCTCAACGGCGCCCAGCTGGTGTACAACCCGTCCGCCACGCACCGCGGCCTGTCGGCCTACCTGTGGCGGCTGGAGCAGCCTGCGGCCGCCGTCGCCAACGAGTACTTCATCGCCGCCATCAACCGGGTCGGTGTCGAGGAGTACGGCGACAACGACTTCTACGGCACGAGCTACTTCGTCGACCCGCGAGGGCAGTTTGTGGGGGAGGTCGCCGACGACAAGAGCGAGGAACTCCTCGTCCGTGACCTCGACTTCGACGTCATCGAAGAGGTGCGGCAGCAGTGGGCCTTCTACCGCGACCGCCGCCCCGACGCCTATGAAGGGCTGGTACAGCCGTGACCAAGGACCTGCTGGGCCGCCACCGGGCCGTGCTGCCCGACTGGCTCGCCCTCTACTACGACGACCCGATCGAGATCACCCACGGCGAGGGCCGGCACGTCTGGGACGCCGACGGAAACAAGTATCTCGACTTCTTCGGCGGCATCCTCACCACCATGACCGCGCACGCCCTGCCCGAGGTCACCAAGGCGGTGAGCGAGCAGGCCGGGCGCATCATCCACTCCTCCACGCTCTACCTCAACCGGCCGATGGTCGAACTCGCCGAGCGTATCGCCCAGTTGAGCGGCATCCCGGACGCCCGTGTCTTCTTCACCACCTCCGGCACGGAGGCCAACGACACCGCCCTGCTGCTGGCCACTACCCACCGCCGCAGCAACACCGTCCTCGCGATGCGCAACAGTTACCACGGCCGCTCCTTCAGCGCCGTCGGCATCACCGGCAACCGCGGCTGGTCGCCGACCTCGCTGTCCCCGCTGCAGACGCTCTACGTCCACGGCGGCATCCGCACGCGCGGCCCGTACGCCTCGTTGAGCGACGCCGACTTCATCGCGGCCTGCGTCGAGGACCTGAAGGACCTGCTCGGCCACACCCGCACGCCCGCCGCCCTGATCGCCGAGCCCATCCAGGGCGTCGGCGGCTTCACCTCACCGCCGGACGGTCTGTACGCGGCGTTCCGTGAGGTCCTGAACGAGCGGGGCATCCTCTGGATCGCCGACGAGGTACAGACCGGCTGGGGTCGCACCGGCGAGCACTTCTGGGGCTGGCAGGCACACGGCCGCAGCGGCCCGCCGGACATCGTCACCTTCGCCAAGGGCATCGGCAACGGCATGTCCATCGGCGGGGTCGTCGCCCGCGCCGAGATCATGAACTGCCTGGACGCCAACAGCATCTCGACCTTCGGCGGCACCCAGATCACCATGGCGGCGGGCCTCGCCAACCTCACGTACCTGCTGGAACACGACCTCCAGGGCAACGCCCGGCGGGTCGGCGGGCTGCTCATCGAACGACTGCGGGCGGTCGCCGCGCAGGTACCGGCCGTCCGGGAGGTACGCGGGCGCGGACTGATGATCGGCATCGAGGTCGTGCGGCCCGGGACGGACGAGGCCGACCCGCAGGCCGCGTCCGCCGTGCTGGAGGCGGCCCGCGCGTCCGGGCTGCTCATCGGCAAGGGCGGCAGCCACAACACCAGCGCCCTGCGCATCGCCCCCCCACTGTCCCTGACCGTCGCGGAGGCCGAGGAGGGCGCCGCGATCCTCGAACGCGCTCTGCGGAGCATCGGCTAAGCGCTCCGCTGGAAGTCCAGTACGCCACCTGCGGGTGCGTCGTGGCTGGTCGCGCCCGCGCGGCGGAGCCGCATGTCGATACAGCCCCGCGCCCCTTTGGGGCGCTGCCGAACCGCACCAGGCTTCGCCGAGCCCGCTCAGCACCAGGCCGAATGCCGAATAAGGGAACGTCGCCATGACCACCACCTCGGAGCCCTTGGAACCGCTGGAGTCCTTCGAACGCCCGGAACCGGCCCTGTCGGTCCGCCAGGTCCTCGCCCTGGAGCGGGTGCTCGCGGGGGAGCCCGAGGTGGTGGCCGGAGCGGGCCAGCTCGACCGGCCGGTGCGGTGGGTGCACGTGGCCGAGGCCGCGGACGTCGGGGTCATGCTCAGCGGCGGGGAGATGGTGCTCACCACCGGGGTGCTGCTCGCCGGCGACGTCACCAAACAGGCCGAGTACATCCACTCGCTGCACCGTGCGGAGGCCGCAGCCGTCGTCCTGGGGCTCGGCCGTGCCTTCCCGGCCCCGCCGGACGTCATGCGGCGCGCGGCCGAGCGCTGCGGGCTGCCGATGGTGGTGCTCCACCGGCCCTTCCCCTTCGCCGAGCTGACCGAGGAGGTCCAGTCCCGGCTGGTCCGGCGGAAGTTCGCCGCCGTCAGCCTGTCGGAGGCGGTACGGACCGCGCTCACCGGACTGATCACCGCCGGTGCCCCGCTGCAACGGCTGCTCGACGAGGTCGCCCAGCACAGCGCCTGCCCGGTCGTCGTCACCAACCTCGCCCACCGCGTCCTGGCCACGGCGGGGGAGCGGTCGGCGGTGGACGACGTGCTGCGCGACTGGGAGCGGATCTCCCGGCAGGCCGGCGGCCGCGAGGGCGACGGATGGATCCGCGCCGAGCTGGGCGGACGTGGGGAACGCTGGGGCCGGATCATGCTGTGCGGCTACCGCGGTGACACCGCGACCGGACGGCTGCTCGCCGACCGCGCCGCCGAGGCCCTCGTCCTGCACCGCATGCTCGGCGGCAACGCGGGATGCTCCTGGGAGGAGCAGTCCGCGCAGAGCCTGCTGACCGACCTGGTCAGCGGGGTCGTACCGGCCCGGCAGCTGCTGCCACGCGCGCGTGCCGCCGGACTGCCGGTCAACCGGCGCACCTTCGTGCCGCTCGTCGTACGCGACGGCGACGCAGCCCAGCTCGACCGGGTGCTGCGCCTGCTGGGGATGGCCGGGCTCGTCGCCGAGCTCGCCGACGGAGCCACCGCCGTGCTGCTGAGCCTCGCCCGGGACCAGGACGCGGAGGCCCTCACGGCGCACTTCGCCGCCCGGCTGCGCTCGGAGTCCGGGGCCTCGACAACAGTGGCCGCCGCCGATGCCCGCACCGCCTGGGACGACGTGCCCGCGGGCCTGCGCGAGGCGCGGCATGTCGCCGACGCCGTGGCCGACTCCTCCGCCGCCCTCGACCTCCCGGTCGTCGTACGCCTGAGGGACGTGCATCTGCGGGGACTGATCCGGCTGTTGCGGGACGATCCGCATGTGCAGTCCTTTGCGGAGCGGGAGCTGGACGGGCTGCTGTGCGGCGGCGAGGAGGATCTGCTGGCGGTGCTGCGGACGTATCTCGCCACCGGCCGCAACAAGTCCCGCACCGCCCAGCTCCACCACGTCTCCCGGCCGGCGCTCTACCGCCGCCTGGAGGCGATACAGACCCGGCTGCGCGTCGACCTGGACGACTTCGAGCAGGCGGCCTCGGTGCACATCGCGCTCCTCGCGCACGACGCCCAACAGGGGTGACCGGGCGATGCGCAACAGGGGCGGACACAGCACTGCGAAACAGCGGGGAAACACGGTACGACCTGGGAAAACGGTGGTGAAACATGGGCTCACCTCGGGGTGACACCGTGGCACGCCGGGTGCCCGCAGACGTGACACGATGCAACTCAAAGAGAACCACCCGACTTCCTAGGCTCACCGCACACCGAGCTACCGGAGGTCCCGATGAGCAGAGTGATCCGCGCCGCCGTCTTCCAGACCGCCTGGACCGGCGACAAGGAGTCGATGATCCAGGTGCACGAGCAGGCCGTGCGCGACGCCGCCGCGCAGGGTGCTCAAGTCCTGTGCTTCCAGGAGCTGTTCTACGGGCCGTACTTCTGCCAGGTCCAGGACCCGGCCTTCTACGAGTACGCCGAGCAGATCCCCGAGGGCCCCATCGTCCAGCGCTTCCAGGCGCTGGCCCGGGAACTGGGCATCGTTCTCGTCCTGCCGATGTACGAGGAGGAGCAGCCCGGCGTCCTCTACAACACCGCCGCCGTGATCGACGCGGACGGCTCGTACCTCGGCAAGTACCGCAAGACCCACATTCCGCAGGTGAAGGGCTTCTGGGAGAAGTTCTACTTCCGGCCCGGGAACAGCGGCTGGCCGGTTTTCGACACCGCCGTCGGAAAGATCGGCGTCTACATCTGCTACGACCGCCACTTCCCCGAGGGCTGGCGTGCACTCGGCCTCGCGGGCGCCGAGATCGTCTTCAACCCGTCGGCCACCTCGCGCGGACTCTCCGGCTATCTGTGGCAGCTGGAACAGCCGGCGGCCGCCGTCGCCAACGAGTACTTCATCGGCGCGATCAACCGGGTCGGTGTCGAGGAGTACGGCGACAACGACTTCTACGGCACCTCGTACTTCGTGGACCCGGAAGCCCAGTTCGTCGGCGAGGTGGCGAGCGACAAGGAGACCGAACTCGTCGTCCGGGACCTGGACCTGGCCAAGCTGCGCGAGGTCCGCGACCGCTGGCAGTTCTACCGCGACCGGGCACCGGGCGCGTACACGCCGCTGACCGCGCCCTGAACGCCGGGGTGACCCGACAACAGCACGTACGACCGGAAGGAGAGGGAGTATGAGCCGTACCGTCATCCGTGGTGGCCTCGTCATCACCGCGTCCGACGAGATCCACGCCGACGTCCTGATCGAGGACGGCCGTATCGCCGCCCTCGCCGCCTCCGGCACCCCGGCCGCCGAGGCCTGGACGGCCGAGCGAAGCGAGATGGGGGCACCCCCGCCCGAAGGGTGGGGGAGGGTCATCGACGCCACCGGGAAGTACGTCATTCCGGGTGGCGTCGACGCCCACACCCATATGGAGCTGCCGTTCGGCGGCACCTTCGCCTCCGACACCTTCGAGACCGGCACCCGGGCCGCCGCCTGGGGCGGCACGACCACCATCGTCGACTTCGCCGTGCAGAGCGTCGGCCACACCCTGCGCGAGGGCCTGGACGCCTGGCACGCCAAGGCCGAGGGCAACTGCGCCATCGACTACGGCTTCCACATGATCGTCTCCGATGTGAACCAGGAGACGCTCAAGGAGATGGACCTGCTCGTGGAGGAGGGGGTGACCTCCTTCAAGCAGTTCATGGCGTATCCGGGTGTCTTCTACAGCGACGACGGCCAGATCCTGCGTGCCATGCAGCGCTCCGCCGAGAACGGCGGACTGATCATGATGCACGCGGAGAACGGCATCGCGATCGATGTCCTGGTCGAGCAGGCGCTGGCCCGCGGGGAGACGGATCCCCGGTACCACGGAGAGGTGCGGAAAGCGCTGCTGGAGGCCGAGGCCACCCATCGCGCCATCCGGCTCGCACAGGTCGCCGGGGCGCCCCTGTACGTCGTGCACGTCTCGGCGATGGAGGCAGTCGCCGAGCTGGCCAGGGCACGCGACGAGGGGCTCAACGTCTTCGGTGAGACCTGCCCGCAGTATCTGTTCCTGTCGACGGACAACCTCGCCGAACCCGAATTCGAGGGCGCGAAGTACGTGTGCTCGACGCCGCTGCGGCCGCGTGAACACCAGGCGCAGTTGTGGAAGGGGCTCAGGACCAACGACCTCCAGGTCGTCTCCACCGACCACTGCCCCTTCTGCTTCACCGGCCAGAAGGAGCTGGGCCGCGGCGACTTCTCCAAGATCCCCAACGGGCTGCCGGGCGTGGAGAACCGTATGGACCTGCTCCACCAGGCCGTCGTCGACGGGCACATCTCGCGCCGCCGCTGGATCGAGATCGCCTGCGCCACGCCGGCCCGGATGTTCGGCATGTACCCGAAGAAGGGCACCATCGCCCCGGGCGCCGACGCCGACGTCGTCATCTACGACCCGCACGCCGAGCAGGTCATGTCGGCCGACACGCACCACATGAACGTCGACTACTCGGCGTACGAGGGCAAACGCATCACCGGCCGTGTCGAGACCGTCCTCTCGCGCGGCGAACCCGTCATCACCGAGCGGGAGTACACCGGGCACGCCGGGCACGGCGTCTACACCCCCCGCTCCACCTGTCAGTACCTCAACTAGGAAGGGGGCGATGGACGCCATGGATTTTGGACTCGTCCTGCAGACCGACCCGCCCGCCTCGCGGGTCGTCTCCCTGATGAAGCGCGCCGAACGCAACGGCTTCACACACGGCTGGACCTTCGACTCCGCCGTGCTCTGGCAGGAACCGTTCGTGATCTACAGTCAGATCCTGGCGAACACCAGCAAGTTGAAGGTCGGGCCCATGGTCACCAACCCGGGCACCCGCACCTGGGAGGTCACCGCCTCCACCTTCGCCACCCTCAACGACATGTTCGGCAACCGCACCGTCTGCGGCATCGGCCGCGGCGACTCCGCGATGCGCGTGGCCGGCCGCAAGCCCAACACCCTGGCCCGGATCAGCGAGGCGATGAAAGTGATCCGCGCGCTGGGCAGCGGCGGGGACGCCGACCTCGGCGGCACGGTGATCCGCTTCCCGTGGATCAAACCCGGCGCCCAACTCCCCGTCTGGATGGCCGCGTACGGCCCCAAGGCCCTGAAGATGACCGGCGAGGAGGCCGACGGGTTCATCCTGCAGCTCGCCGACCTCTATCTCACCGAGTACATGGTCAAGGCGGTCAAGGACGCGGCCGTCGCCGCCGGACGCGATCCGTCCGAGGTGACGATCTGCGTCGCCGCGCCCGCGTACGTCACCGAGGACGACTCGCCCGAGGCGCTGGCCCACGCGCGCGAGCAGTGCCGCTGGTTCGGCGGGATGGTCGGCAACCATGTCGCCGACCTGGTCGCCAAGTACGGCGAGCACTCCGCCGCCGTACCGGACGAACTCACCGACTACATCAAGGCCCGCGAGGGTTACGACTACTCGCACCACGGGCGCAGCGGCAACCCGGACACCCAGTTCGTGCCGGACGAGATCGTCGACCGGTTCTGCATCATCGGACCGGTCGAGAAGCACATCGAGAAGCTGAACGCCCTGCGCGAACTGGGCGTCGACCAGTTCGCGGTGTACGACATGCACGACGCGCAGGAAACGGTGATCGACGCGTACGGCGCGCGGATCATCCCCGCGGTCAACGCCGCCTGATCGCCCGGACCCCGACCCCACCCCCCACCTTGTCTCCCCTCCTCCCCGGGGAGGGGCCCAAGGCCCCCGCACGGCCTCTCCTGTCCCCCTTTGTCGATTGGCCTGCCCATGACCGAAACAGTCCCCACGGGGTCGCCTGCCGCCCAGACCGTCGACGCCGACGGCCGGACAGAGCTCGCCCCCGAGGCCTACCCCGCCAACAGCCCCTTCGCCAACGAGGACCTGCGTCCCGTCCCGGTCGCCGAGCGCAAGTGGACGACGTACAACTTCGCGGCGCTGTGGATCTCCATGGCCCACTGCATCCCCAGCTGGACCCTGGCCTCCGGCCTGGTCGCACTCGGCATGGACTGGAAGCAGGCGGTCTTCACCATCGCTCTCGCCAACGTCATCGTGCTGCTGCCGATGCTGGCCACGGGCCACGCCGGCCCCAAGTACGGCATCCCCTTCCCGGTGCTCGCCCGCGCCTCCTTCGGGCTGCGCGGCGCCAACATCCCGGCGCTGATCCGCGCGGCCGTGGCCTGCGGCTGGTTCGGCATCCAGACCTGGATCGGCGGCAGCGGCATCTTCGCGCTGGGCTCCAAGCTCACCGGCGGTGAGTGGGAGAAGGCCGGGCAGATCGCCGGCAACCCGTGGCCGCTGTGGCTCTGTTTCCTCCTCTTCTGGGCCGTGCAGATCGCCATCATCTACCGTGGCATGGACTTCCTGCGGCACTTCGAGAACTGGGCCGCGCCCTTCGTCATCGTCGGCGCTTTCGTGCTGCTGATCTGGATCGCCGTCCAGGCCGACGGATTCGGCGAGTTGCTGTCGCAGCCCTCCAAGCTCGGCTGGGGCGCGGACTTCTGGCCGGTCTTCTTCCCGTCCCTGATGGGCATGATCGGCTTCTGGGCCACCCTGTCCCTCAACATCCCGGACTTCACCCGCTTCGGCGCCAGCCAGCGCGCCCAGACCTGGGGCCAGTCCCTGGGCCTGCCCACCACGATGACCCTGTTCGCGATCCTCGCCGTGCTGGTCACCTCCGGCTCCGAGGTCGTCTACGGCGAGGCGATCTGGGACCCGGTCACCCTCGCGGCCAAGGCGGACAACGTCTTCGGTCTGCTCTTCGCGCTCATCACCGTGCTGGTCGCCACCATCTCCGTGAACATCGCGGCGAACGTGGTCTCACCCGCGTACGACCTGGCCAACCTCGCGCCGAAGTTCATCAACTTCCGTACGGGCGCGCTCATCACGGGCGTCGTCGGCATCCTGATCTTCCCGTGGAAGCTGATCTCCACGCCCGAGTTCTACATCTTCACCTGGCTCGGTGTGGTCGGCGGTCTGCTCGGCACGGTCGCGGGCATCCTCATCGCCGACTACTGGATCGTCCGCCGTACGGTCCTGCACCTGGCGGACCTGTACACGCCCGGTGGGCGCTACTGGTACTCCGCCGGCTGGAACTGGCGGGCCATCGTGGCCTTCGCGGTCGGCGGCGTCCTCGCGGTCGGAGGCTCGTACTCGACCGTGGGCGCGGACGGCACGAAATCGGGTCCATTCCCGGCCGACGGGCTGATCCCGTTCCTCAAGCCGCTCGCCGACTACGGCTGGGCGGTGGGGCTGGGCGCCTCGCTGCTGCTGTACGTCGCGCTGATGCTGCCAAGGGAGCGGACCGTTTCCTGAGGCCTCGCCTCTCGGAGGGCGGCCGGCTCTACTGGCCGTCCTCCAGGGCCGCCACCGCCTCCTTGGCGGCCTTGATGGCGCCCTTGTTGATCTCGTCCGTACTGGGCGCCTCCTTCGACTCGAAGTCGGAGCCGTTGTACGTGATGACCAGCAGCGCATTGGCGGCGCGCACCAGCACCACACCTTCGCGCGTCTTCTGGTCGTCCTCGGTGGTGAGGTTCACGACGGAGTAGGCCGCGTCGCCGAGGCCGGGCACGTCGCCGCCGCCGCTCTTCTCCTTGACCCGCTCCTTGTACTTCTTCGCCGCGTCGGCGTCGGAGTCGCTGATCTCGAAGGAGACGTCGAGCCAGCGGTAGTCGTAGCCACTGAGCGCGTTCCACGAGCAGGTGCGGCGGACCGACTTGTCCGTCGAGGCGATCTCCTTCCCGGCCGTCTTGGCATCCGGCACCAGCGACGTGATCGTCTTCTTGGCCAGGCTGGTGCAGGGCGCCGGGGCAGAGGTGTACGTCTTCGGCACGGCGGTCGTGGACGGCGCGGAGGCGGACTGGGTCCCGGTCTTGCCGGTCGCCCGGTCCTGGGCGGCCGGCGCCGACGAGTCCGGGCCCGAACTGAGGGCCCAGCCCGCACAGGCGAGCACGGCGACCGGAGTCAGGCGCGCGGTGAGAGCGAGCGGCAGAGGAAGAGAACGCACGGCGCACTTCTCGTGGGGGACGGTGCGGAGGGGTCCGCACAGCGGACGGGACGCCAGTGTCACACGAGTCCCTGTGAGGCGAAAGTGCCAACTCGCTCCGTGCCCGCGCGGTAACTCGCGCCCCATACTGATGCGTTGAGTGTCCTGTTATGTCCACCGCTTGGTCGGATCCACGCCGACTCGGTTGCTGCGTGCACCGATCGATACGGTCACCGGGCCGGTCGTCGTGCGATGAGGGCGGCAGTCCCGGCTGCCACCACACGGCGTCCGGAGCGGCCTTGTGATCGGATAATGTGCGCGAATGTCAGACGCTCTTGCGTACGGTGCGTACCGGACAGGCCGCCTGTGGGCCGCGGCCGGCTTGTCGTTCGGCGTTCTGTTCGTCGGCTCATGCTTTGCTCTGCTGAGCCTGCTCGAGTTCGACGAACAATGCAGTCACGGGATGGTCAAGGGACCCGGACGACTGCTCGACGTGCGAAACCAGGCCTTTCCCCCGGCCATCATCTGTGAGTTCGAGGGCGGAGACGTCTCCGCGGGCGGCACGGGGGTATTGGGCGCGGTGCTCTGGCTCAGCCTGTTGATCTTGGCTGTCTGCGTGGTCGTGGCCCTGATCGCTGAGTGCTTCGAACCGCCCGCTGAACACCACCTTGCCGAACCGGTGTCCCGCGCGGACAAGCTGCGCCGCACGGGAACGGCCTTCTTCGTGACCGGCTCCGTGTTCCTCATGTTCTACGCGCTGGTGGCGTGGCGGCTGTTCACCGGTCCCTCGTCGTCCTGCTCGGCCGGTTCCGACTGGGGTTCCAACCCGCCGAGGACACTGGACTACAGCTTCTTCCCGCCGCAGGCGACCTGCCAGTACAGCAGCGGACTGACGAAGCAGATGGTTCCGGAGTGGGCACAGAGCCTGGCCGTGGAGTTGGCCGTTCCCGCGCTGATCGCGGGAGCTGGGTTCGTTCTGGCGTGGCGCCGATGGAGGTCGGAGCGACGGAAGTTCCGTGGGACGGATTACGCGGGAACCATGTCCACGTAGCGTGCTCGGTGAGCTCCGGCTTCATCGGCCGCCGCCACCGATCGCCATGTGGTCGACGTGCTCCGGGCCAGGCAGTACCCCGACCTCGCGGTGAATCGCGGCCCGTCGGGTACACGGGCAGGAGGAAGCGGATGGCTCAGCGGATTCCAGAGAACCGGACCGAGGAGCATTCTCATGAGGCTGCATTTCCTCGACCCCCTGTATGCCCGGTCAGGCCCGTATGCCTCCGTCTACGTGGACACCTCGCGGGACATCGACGACCCGGACAAGGCGATCGAGCTGCACCGGCGCCACGCCCGCTCGGACCTCATCGAGCTGGGCGCCGACCCGGCCACCGCCGACGCCTCCGCCGATGCCGTCGGGACCGACGCCGACCTGCCCGGCCGCCACGGCCAGGCCCTCTTCGCCACCCACGGTGAACTGGTCCTCACCGAGGAGCTGCCGCAACCTCCCCCCGTGGACAAGATCGGCTACGCCCTGCTTCCCGACGCCATGCCCCTGGCGCTGCAGCATGTCCCCGACATCCCCTATGCCGCCGCCGTCCTCACCCGCGTCGAACCGAAGGAGAGCGACACAGCCGCCCAAGACCTGCAGGTGGAGCTGCAAACCGGGCGCTGGCCGAGCACCTCGGTGGCCCCCCGGGCCCTTACCCACCTGCGCATACCGATTCACGAGTGGCACCAGGAGGCCGAGCGGCTCGCCGACGAGCTGGCCCACCTCATCGACCTCGGCCACGCCGACACTCTCGTGCTCCGTGGGGACACCTGGGCCTGTGGTGTCCTTGTCAACCGATTGCCCGCCCCTGTGCGCAATCGCGTGGCCACCGTCCCCGGCAACGGACAGGACGTCGAGACCGGCCGGGCCCTGCTCGAGCCCCAGCTCGCTGCCCTCTTCCGCGGCCGGCTCTCCGCCCACGACCGCGACCGGCTGGAGAGCTTCGCCGCTCAGCGCGCCCGTGATCCCGCCGGCGAGGGGCTGTCGGCCACCGTCGCAGCCCTGCAGCGCGGCCAGGCCGACGCCCTCCTGGTCAACCACCCCGTCCAGGAGTGGCCCCCGCTCTGGATCGGCACCGACCCCGACCAGATCGCCCTGTCCGCCGCTGACCTGCAAACCTTCGGTGCCACCGGCTACGAGAAGCAGCCCGCGGACGCCGCCCTGCTGCACGCCGCCGTCGCCACCGGTGCCGAACTGATAGTCGTCCCACGGCAACAGACGCCGCTGGAGGACGGGATCGGCGTGCTCGTGCGCTATTGACTGCGGGCCGATCGAACGCCGCGGCGAGGGCCTGCGCCGCCCGGCTCTGACCTATCGGCGGCCTTCGGTGGTTCACCTCTGCCCATTCACCCGGAGAACCTGCGCGTCGGGTCCGGTAGCACACTGGAAAGTAGGGGATGAGGGCATGTATGACCAGACCCTGGTGGCGGAAGGTGCAGCGGCTGCTGTGGACGCGCGGGGCGTCGTAGCGGCGTGGAGCCGGGGTGCCCGACTGCTTCTCGGGTACGAGCCGGGTGAGGCGATCGGACGGCCGGCGACCGATCTTCTTGCCGCTCGCCTTCCCGACTCCGCGTGGCGGAGCCTGTCACAGCAGGAGCCGTGGACCGGGCGGGTCGCGCTGCGCGACCGGGACGGCCACACGATCGAGGCCGATGTGCGGGCCTACCCGCTGGTAGGCGCCGATGACCACGTCGGGTGGTTCATCCACGCTGCCCCACAGGAGGCCGGCGGCGCGGACCTGGCCCTGCAGCGTCGCCTGCTTCTGTATCACCGGCCCGCGCAGCCGGCCGTGGAGACGGCGATGCGCTACCTGCCCGCGGATCCGCAGGCAGGTGTGGGCGGCGACTGGTTCGACGTGATCCCCCTCTCCGGCGCCCGGGTGGCTCTCGTCGTGGGCGATGTCGTCGGCCACGGCATCCAGGCGTCCGCCACCATGGGCCAGCTGCGCAGCGAGATCCGCACGTTGGCCGATGTCGATCTTCCTCCCGACGAACTGCTGACCCACCTCGACGACCTCATCCTCGAAGAGATCGAAGAGGGCATCGAATCCGCCGGGGAGGTCGGCGCGACATGCCTGTACGCGGTCTACGACCCGGTCTCCCGCCAGTGCACCCTGGCCAGCGCCGGCCACCCCGCCCCTGCCGCCGTCATGCCGGACGGCTCTGTGGACTTCATCCCCGTGGCCCCAGGCCCGCCTCTCGGGGTAGGCGGCCTGCCCTTCGAGGCCACCGACGTCCGCCTGCCCGAAGGCAGCCTGCTCGTCCTGTACACGGACGGACTCATCGAGGCCCTCGACCGCGACATCGACACCGGAATGCAGGATCTCCTGCACGCCCTGGCCGAACCCACCCCATCGCTGGAAGCCACCTGCGACAACCTCGTCACGACGCTCCTGCCCGAGCGACCGGACGACGACGTCGCGCTGCTCATCGCCCGCACGAACGCTCTCGGTCCCTCCCACGTGGCCACCTGGGACCTGCCCGCGGCGCCCGTCGTCGTCGCCGACGCGCGCCGCCGGGCCGCCGACCAGCTCACGACCTGGGGTCTGCAGGATGCCGTCCCGACCACCGAGCTGATCGTCAGCGAGCTGGTCACCAACGCCATCCGGCACGCCGAAGCCCCCATCCAGCTGCGGATCATCCGCAACACGTCCCTGATCTGCGAGGTCTCCGACGCCAGCAGCACCGCTCCCCACGCACGCCGCGCCCGTGCCCTGGACGAGGGCGGCCGTGGCCTGTTCCTGGTCGGCCAGCTCGCCGAACGCTGGGGCACCCGTCACACGCCGACCGGAAAGACCATCTGGGCGGAGCAGCCCCGACCGCTCCCTCGCCCCCGGCCCCGGCGCCTGCCCACCGGGAGACCACACACAGCGGATCACGTGGTGGGACCACACAGCACTCAGCGTGAGGACCAGGCGTGGCCGACCGACATCTCCCGCCCGGCCCGCCAAGCGTGCGGCGACGACGGGATCACGGTGACGCCATGACCGAATCACCGGTGCCCGGTGGTCCGCCGCGTCGGCTGTCGCATCACCGAACTCCCTCGACCCCCGCCGGGAGCAGACCGCGCGGGTCGCCCCGGCGTCCGGTCAGCGTGCGGCGAGGAGTTCGAGCGTGTCGATCACGCGGTTCGAGAAGCCCCACTCGTTGTCGTACCAGGCGACCACCTTGACGTGGCGGCCTTCGACGCGGGTGAGGGCCGAGTCGAAGATCGACGAGGCCGGATGGCCCGTGATGTCTGACGACACAAGCGGGTCGTCCGAGTACTCGAGGATGCCCGCGAGCGGCCCCTCCGCCGCGGCGCGGTACGCCGCCAGCACGTCGTCACGCGTCACGTCGCGAGCGACGGTCGTGTTGAGTTCGACGATCGAGCCCACCGGAACCGGCACGCGGATCGAGTCGCCCGACAGCTTGCCATCGAGGTTCGGCAGCACGAGGCCGATCGCCTTGGCCGCGCCCGTCGTGGTCGGCACGATGTTGACAGCGGCGGCGCGGGCGCGGCGGGCGTCGCGGTGCGGACCGTCCTGCAGGTTCTGCTCCTGCGTGTAGGCGTGCACCGTCGTCATGAAGCCGTGCTCGATGCCGGCGAGTTCGTCCAGCACCGCGGCCAGCGGCGCAAGCGCGTTGGTCGTGCACGAGGCGTTCGAGATGATCGTGTGCACGGCCGGGTCGTACGCGTCGGTGTTGACCCCGAACGCAAGCGTGACATCGGCGCCGTCCGACGGCGCACTGACGAGCACCTTCCTCGCGCCCGCGTCGAGGTGCGCGCGGGCGGCCTTGGCCGATGTGAAGCGACCGGTCGCCTCGAGCACGATGTCCACGTCGAGTTCGGCCCACGGCAGCTGCGCCGGTTCGCGCTCGGCGAGCACCGTGATGCGACGGCCGTCGACGACGAGGGCCTCCCCGTCGACGGTCACCGGGCGACCGAGCCGGCCGGCCGTCGTGTCGTAGGCGAGCAGCCGCGCGAGGGTGGCGGGCTCCGTGAGGTCGTTGACGGCGATGACCTCGAGGTCGCTGTCGCGTTCGAGCAGCGCGCGCAGCACATTGCGTCCGATGCGGCCGAATCCATTGATGGCGATGCGAGTCATGAGTGGTGTCCCTTCGGTTCGCCATCAGGTTCGCGGGCCGCATCCGCCCGTGACAGCGGCGAGATCGCCACGGTTCACAAGGATCGCGCCACGCCACGGCGGGCCAGGGCCTGTCCAGCGGATCATGCTGCAGACGCGGGGTCTGGCACGCCCTCCCCCACTCTCGGCTTCTCCCCCCTTCTCGACTTCGCTCGAGCGGGGGGACCCCCCATGCGCGGGGAACCCCCATCGCCCCCGCTCACCAGGGCTGATCAGTCACTGTCGCTTTCCTGCGACCTGATCCGCCGGACAGGCCCTGATCGCCCTGCGCAAAGGTGCGCCGGTACTCGCTCGGCGTGGTGCCGAGGATGCGCTGGAAATGCAGCCGCAGATTCGCACCGGTGCCGAGGCCGACGTCGGCGGCGATCTGCTCGACACTGCGTTCCGAACGCTCAAGCAGCTCACGGGCCACGTCGATGCGTGCCCGCATGACCCACTGCATCGGCGTGTACCCCGTGTCCTCGACGAAGCGCCTCGAGAACGTGCGCGGGGAGACCGCTGCGTGCCGGGCGAGCACCTTGAGGGTGAGGGGCCCGCCGAGCCGGTGCAGAGCCCACTCGCGGGTGGCGGCGAACCGCTCGCCGAGCGGCTCGGGTACGCTGCGCGGCACATACTGCGCCTGACCGCCGCTGCGGTAGGGGGCCGCGACCAGGCGCCGGGCCGCGTGATTCGACGCGGCCACGCCGAGGTCCCCGCGCAGAATGTGCAGGCACAGGTCGATACCCGAGGCGGCGCCGGCAGACGTCAGCACGCTGCCCTCGTCGACGAACAGAACGTTCTCGTCGACCCGCACGAGCGGATGCTTCGCCGCGAGCGCCCGCGAGTAATGCCAGTGCGTCGTGGCGCGCTTGCCGTCGAGCAGACCGGTGGCGGCGAGCGCGAACGCGCCCGTCGAGATGGCGGCGAGCCGGGCGCCCCGGCCGTGGGCGGCGAGCAGCGCGTCGACGACGGCCGACGGCGGGTCGTTGCGGTCCGGGAACCGGTAGCCAGGGATGAAGACGATGTCGGCCCACGCAAGCGCGTCGAGGCCGTGGGCGACGTGGTACGACAGGCCGTCGCCGCCGGTCACGAGACCGGTTTCCGCACCGCACACCCGCACCTCGTACGGCATGCTCGCCCGAGTCGTGAACACCTGTGCAGGAATGCCGACATCGAGCGGCTTCGCACCCTCGAGCACAAGGACGGCGACGCGATGCAGGGCGGAGGATGGCACGGGAAACAGGGTACGAGGGGTGTGAGGCCGACCCGTTCGTCCTTACCGACGGCGCTGGGCTATGTGACGTACCGCCAGATGCTGCCGTCAGGCATGATCCACGAGTTGCGCGAAGCCCTTCTGGCGGGCGCAGTGCGCACAGCAGAAGAACTGCCCGTCCGTTTGGAGACCGTGGCCGAGGATGCGGCACTGGCAGTTGTCGCAGACCGGTGCCATCTTCTGGGCGGCGCACTCGATGCTGTCGAAGGTGTGGACTGCTCCTCCTGCGGCGCGCACTTCGAACGACATCTCGTAGTCGTTGTGGCAGACCTCGCACACGGCCATGAATGGTCAGCTCCTCGTTGTTTGGGGAATGGCAAGCTGGATCGCCTGTGAACGGCGTCCCTGGAAGGTAGCGACGAGACGCTCAGCACCCGGGACGGCACGTTGGCCCGCACCCGACCGGCATACATGAAATCACTCTGCTGGGCGCGGGAAGACGCTATGGGTGTGGCGGCCGCTCCCTCTTGCAGTGTGCCGCTGGGCTGCGGGTACCGGTGTCATTCAGGACAGCCTTCACTCGTCCGCCAAAGGAGGTGGCTGGGATGCGAGTGCGCGATTCGGTGGTGGTGGTGACGGGTCGGGAACTTGTAGCCCTTGGCGTAGTCGAACTTCTCAACCGCCCGGATCAACCCGACGGAGGCGGGGAAGAGGGGGCGCAGGGCGATCGATAGCCTGCTGGGGGAGCGGACGGAGGATTCTCCAGACGCCTCAGAGTGCCTCGTTTCCCGGCTGCGGACGGGCTCGTCGCCATGTGGCGCGAGACGCACGCCGTTCGCAGCATGACCGTCCGCCTATCAGTGCATCGAGGACTGTTCCTGTGCCTCTGAGAGCAATGTATCGAACATAAATCGAGCATCGCGAGGTGAGGACTGACCTTGACGCGCGAGGCCCATGTCGTGTGACTGAGCAATACATCTGGCGGATGAGCACTGAAGCTGTCGGACTGTGCATTTGAGTTGGCCGGGCAGGGTAGCGCCCAGGAGGGATGACCAGGGCCATTTCACTCGACTTCCCGTTTTCGGCCTGTGGGCATGGTGCGTTGGCGGTGTGGACAGCTGGCTGTGGCTCGGGCCTTCTGCGACGGGGGAGGCGTGGTCGCACTTGGTCGGGCTGGGCGAGCTTGCTCTGCCGTGCGGGCGAACGGGTACGGTTCCGGAGCAATGCTCGGGACGCCAAACGAAGACCGGCACTTGCATGCTCCGGGACGAACTGCCTCAGACGGTTGAGGACGCCTCTTTCACACCCTGCGGAGTTCGATGACCGTGATGTCGGGTGGCGCCCCGACCCTGATGGGTGGCAGGGACGCTCCGACTCCGCGGGAGACGTAGAGCTGGGTGCGGTCGATGATGGCCAGTCCGGCCGTCACGGGCTGGGTCAGTGGTACGAGCAGGTTGCCGGGGAAGAAGGCCCCGCCGTGGGTGTGTCCGGAGAGCTGAAGATCGACTCCATGTCGGGCCGATTCGTGCACCTGTACGGGTTGATGGGCGAGCAGGACGACGGGGTGGGAGTGGTCGCGGTCGCCGAGGGCCCTGTCGTAGTCGGGCGCGTCGTGATGCTGTTGACCTTCGACGTCGGTGACACCCGCGAGGTCGATGGCTCCGTTTCGGTGTGTGATCAGTGACCGGGTGTTGCGCAGTGTGGTGACACGGAAGTCGGCGAGTGTGTCGACCCAGGCGTCCACGTCGTGGCGGTAGTCATGGTTGCCCGTGACGAAGAAGGCACCGTGGGTCGAAGACAGCCGGGTGAGCGGCTCCGCGTGGGCGGCCAGGTCTTCGGCGCGGCCGTCGGACAGATCTCCCACGATGGCGACGAGGTCGGGAGACGTGTCGTTGATCATGCGGACCATGCGTGCGGTGTGCGCACGGCCGAAGAAGGGCCCCAGGTGCAGGTCACTGGCCATCGTGATGCGCATGCCGTCGAGTGAAGGGTGCAGTCGGCGCAGGGGCACCGGCACGACCTTCACATCGGGTGCGCCCAGGCCGCGGTGGAAGCCGTAGCCGGTGGTGGCCGCGGCGGTACCGGTGGCGAGCAGCGCGACCGACCGGACCAGGACCTGTCGGCGGTCTACCATCCGTGGTGTTTTCTCGAGCGGGCGGGGATGTGAGTCCTCGGGGACCGAAGTGGCAACGGACCGCACCTGGAGGACGACCGGTACCCGAAGGGCCCGCGCGGGGACTGCGGGACCGGATCCGGAACGTCGCCGCAGCGCACGCGCCGTGAGGCGTACCGGGATCTCGAGGATGACGAGGATCATCAGCAGGTAGGCGGCGAGGGCGACCCAGACGAAGGCGGGCCAGGCCAGCCACGCGATGCGTGCCGGATTGGCGTACTGGGCGGCGAGGACACCGGCGGGTACCAGGGCGGTGAGGGCGACGGCCGTGGCCTGTCCCGCGCGGCGCAGGCTCGGGGAGGCCGTGACGTTCTTGACGAGCCGCAGGTAGAGGTAGCGGTGCCCGGCGGCTGACAGGACGATGCTCGCCGCGGCGACAGTGACTTCCTGCGCGAGGGTGCTCACCCTGATGCCTTAGGCCGGACGGCTGGGAGAGAGGCGGGCTGTCCGTTGCGGCTGGTGGGGTCAGGATGTCGGGGCATGGGCGGCGAAGGCTCCGGGAGAGTGGTCGGGGCGGATGGTGTGGCGGCCGCTGTGTCGTGGGCCGACTGGTGATGCGGCTTCGAGAACGACGCCTGAGACGCCGGTTGTTCGGATGGGGCAGGGTGGGGCAGCGGGCCGGGTGACCCGGCCGGCTGCTCAAACGGAGTGTTGTGACGCGGAGAAGAACCCGCGCAGGTTCCCGCGGAAGTCGGGCGGCTGTTGGCCTACCAGGTGACGGGGAGGCTGGTGACGCCGTAGACGGACATCTGCTGCCGGAAGGGGACTTCCTCGAAGGGGATGGCGAGCATCAGGCCGGGGAGGCGTCGCAGCAGTGTGGGGATCGCAACCTGCAATTCCATCCGGGCGTGGTTCTGTCCCAGGCATTGGTGGACACCGAATCCGAAGGCGAGGTGGGCGCGGGCGTTGTGGGTGAGATCGAGGAAGTTGGGGCGGTCCGGCAGCAGAGCGGTGTCGCGGTTCCCGGCCGGGAGGCTGACGATGATGCCGTCACCAGCCCGGATGTTCTGTCCCGCGACCGTGAGGTCCTCGGCGGCGACCCGGACAATGACGTTCTCGACGATGGACAGGTAGCGCAGCAGTTCTTCGACGGCTCGGGCGATGACGGCCGGGTCTTCTGCGTCGCGCAGGAGCGCGAGCTGTTCGGGGTGGCGGAGCAGGGACAGGGTGCCCAGGGCGATGGTGTCGGCGGTCGTCTCGTGCCCGGCGATGAGCATGAGCAGAGCTATGGAGGTCAGCTGTCGGCTGGTGAGTTCGCCGGTGTCGACGCGTTCGGCGACGAGCCGGCTGAGCAGGTCGTCGCCGGGTTCGGTCGTCTTCTTGCTGATCAGCTCGTGCAGGTAGGTGCCGAAGAGTTCGCCGGTTGTCCTGACCTGCTCGGCGGGCAGGGACATGTCGAGCAGCCTGTTGCTGCAGTATTGGAAGAAGGCGTGGTCTTCGTAGGGGACGCCGAGTAGCACGGCGATGACGCGTGAGGGCACGGGCAGGGCGAAGTCGGCGACCAGGTCGGCCGGCTGGCCCTTGACGACCATCTCGTCGAGTGCGTCGTCGACGAGCACCTGTACCTGGGGGCGCAGTGCGTTGGCACGCTTGGCGGTGAAGTCGGCCGTGAGCATGCGGCGTTGCCGGGCGTGCTCGGGGTCGTCCAGCCGGACGAAGGGCGGCTCCTCGTCGGGCTGGTCCTGGGCGGCCGGGGTGAGGCGGGGCATTCCGGGGTTGCGGCTGTCGGCACTGATGCGCGGGTCGCTCAGGACGGCGCGAATGTCTTCGAAGCGGGTCACCACCCAGGCGGTGGAGCCGTTCCACAAGGTGGCGCGCTGCAGCCCTTCGCGCTTCTGCCAGTCCCCATAGTCCTTGGGCGGGTCGAACGGGCAGGCGGACGGCCGGGCCTGTGGGAAGCGGGGGTGCACAGTGGTGTGGTGGTGAGGGCTGGTCATTGTCTCTCCCTTCATCGGGCGGGCGCTGGTGCGGGAAGTGCGTCGGCCCATTCGGTGCGACGGGCGAGGGCGCTGCGCCATGGGCGGATGGCTTTGAAGGGCATGTTGATCGAGAGCACACCGGACAGACGGCGGCCCCGTCGGTAGCCGATCAGCGCCCTGCCGTCGGCCAGGTCGCCGTCGAGGAGGGCGGTCTCCTCGTGTCCCCGCAGGTATCCGTAGGACTGGATCTTCAGGTCGTACTGGTCGGTCCAGAAGTAGGGCACGGGGGCGAGCGGGCGGGGGGACGTCGGGTGCAGAAGGTTGTGGGCGGCGGTGATGCCCTGTTCGGAGGCGGCCGTGCGGTGTTCGACCCGCATGGCGCAGCCGAAGAGCGGGTTGTACCAGCGGGCCACGTCGCCGACCGCGTGGATGCCGGGTCCACAGCGGCTGTAGGCGTCGCAGACCACGCCGTCGCTGATGTCGAGGCCGCTCACCCGGAGCCATTCGGTGTTGGGCAGGGAGCCGGTGGCGATCAGTACGGCGTCGGCGGGCAGATGCCGTCCGTCGTGCAGCCGGATGCCGGTGACGGCTCCACCGGCCGTGTCGAGCGCTGTGGCTCGCACTCCGGTGTGGACGCGTACGCCGTTGTTGCGGTGTATCCCGGCGAGGAAGCGGCCCGCATACTCGCCGATGCTGCAGGCCAGCGGTACCGGGCCCGGTTCCACCAGGGTGACGTCGACGTCGTGCTGCCGAGCGGCGGCCGCGACCTCGGTGCCCACGAATCCGCCGCCGACGATGACCAGGCGGCTGCCGGGCTGCAGGCAGTCCCGCAGTGCGAGAGCGTCCTCCACCGTGCGCAGGACATGCACGTCGGCCGTGTTCTCCTGGCTGGGGAAGGGGCGGGGCCGCACACCGGTGGCGATGACCAGTCCGTCGTACGGCACGGTGTCGCCGTCGGCGAGGGTGACGGTGCCGTGTCGCGGGTCGAGGGAGGCGGCGGCGGTACCGAGCCGGAGGTCGAGGCCGAGTGCTTCGAGCTCCTCCTCGGGGCGCAGTAAGAGCTGTTCGGGTCCCCACTGTCCGGTCAGGATCTGTTTAGACAGGGGCGGCCGGTCGTAGGGCAGGTGGTGTTCGTCGCCGATCAGGGTGATGTGTCCGGCGAAGCCCTGCTGGCGCAGTGAGCCGACCGTGGCCAGCCCGCCTGCCGAAGCGCCGACCACGACGATCCGGTTCACGAGTCTTCCAGGCGGATGGCCGCGGCCGGGCAGACGACGACTGCTTCCTGTACCTCGTCCCTGTTCCCGGGCGACGGCGAGGTGTCGAGCAGGACAGCGATGCCGTCCTCGTCCCGCTGGTCGAAGACGTCCGGGGCGACCAGGACGCACTGCCCGCTGGCCACGCACTTGTGCTCGTCGATGTGAACGTTCATCGGCAGGTCTTCCTCCGCTTGTTCCGTGGAGTCCGTGCCGCACTCCGGTAGTCATCTGTGCCGAGCGGGCGCGGCGGTTGGGTGGGGTTGGTCTCTGGCTCGGCGTGTGCGGCGGTATGCGGTGTCCGGGAGGCATCCGGTACGAGGGGCGGTCGGCGCCGGCCGCCTCACGGGACCGCACCTTTTCGTGAGGTGCCTCATCAACGCTAGCATATAGTGTGGTACCTCATTAGTTTGGGAGAGGGGTGAAGAAGCGATGGCAGCAGACGTGTCCGAGGTCGGACTTCGCTATCTCCGGCTGGCCGGCCAGGTCCGGCGGCAGATCGACGAGCGACTGATGACCGGACGGCTGTCGCTGTCACGGTTGAAGCTCCTGCAGGCCGTGGACGGGCTCGGCCCGGTCAATCAGGCCGGCCTGGCGGGACAGCTCGGCAAGGCGCCGCGCTCGGTGACCCAGGCCGTCGACGCCCTGGAACGCCAGGGTCTTGTGCGCCGCAGCCCCAGCGCCACCGACCGTCGGGCCAAGATGGTCACCCTCACCCCTGCCGGCACAGCCGCGCTGTCCTCTGGACTGGCCGCGGGCAATGAGGCGCTGCGGCAGGCGTTCGGTGGCCTCGGCGCCGCACGGCTCGCGGCTCTGGCCGCGCTCCTGGACGTCATCGACGAGCACGTCGGCACGGAATACGCGCCACACCCCGCCCCGGAGCAAACCCCGCGGTAGGCACGGGTCCGGCCCGGCGACATGGCCGCGTCGGGCAACGCCGCTCGGGACCGGTGCGCGGGCGTGCCCACGGGGTCACTGCGGACGGGCCAGGCCCACGTCGTAGGCGAAGATGACGGCCTGCACCCGGTCGCGCACCTCGATCTTTCCCAGAATGCGGCTGACGTGGGATTTGACCGTCGACTCGGCCAGGTGGAGGTGGGTGGCTATCTCGGCGTTGGACCACCCCGCGGCGACGGCGGCGAGGACTTCGCCTTCGCGTGCGGTCAGGCCAGCCAATTGGTGCTGCTGCTCGGGGCTGAGGGCGGCGGAACCGGGCGGGCGCTGTGATCGCGAGGTGGTGAAGGTGTCGATGAGCCTGCGGGTCAGGCTCGGTGAGATGACGCAGTCGCCGGCCGCCACCGCTCGGATACCGACGACGAGTTCCTCGGGGCGTGCGTCTTTCAGGAAGAAACCGGTGGCGCCGGCCCTCAGGGCCTCGTAGGCGTATTCGTCGAGGTCGAAGGTGGTCAGGACCAGGACCCGGGAACGGCCGCCGGACTCGACGATGCGCCGGGTGGCCTCGATACCGTTGACGCCGGGCATCCGGACGTCCATCAGGACGACGTCGGGGCGGAGCTGCGCGGTCAGGCGGACGGCCTCCTGGCCCTGGGCCGCTTCGCCGACCACCGACATGTCCGGCTGCGCTTCGAGCAGCATGCGAAAACCCAGTCGCTGCAGGGTCTGGTCGTCGACGATGAGGACGGTGGTCATATGCGGTGCTTCTCCGTGACGACGGCGGACAGGGTGCGGGAGGTGCTCAGGATGGTGTGGACGCGCCAGCCGCCCGCGGCGGTCGGACCGGCTTGGATGCGCCCCTGGTAGAGGGCGGCGCGCTGACGCATGCCGACCAGGCCCTGTCCGCCGTGCCGTTCGCCGTCCACCGCGCGCGGTGGGCCCGTGTCCTCGACCGTGACGTGCACCGATTCCTCGCCTCCGCGCAGGTCGACGGAGACGGTGGTGTCGGCCGCGGCGTGCTTGAGGGTGTTGGTGAGGGCTTCCTGCACGATGCGGTACGCGGTGAGCTGGAAGCCGGGGCTGAGGGAGGTCAGGTCCCCGTCGGTACGCAGGTCGGCGGTAAGGCCGGCGGCGCGGACGCGGTGGAGCAGGGCGGGCAGGTCCTGGAGGGTGGGCTGCGGGGAGAGCGGGGTGGTGTCGCTCTGCGTCGTGGGATCGTCGATCACGATGAGCAGGCGGCGCAGTTCCGCGAGGGCCTCGCGGCCGCTGTCGCCGATGAGGCCGAGGGCGTCAGCGGACTTCTCGGAGCGGGACTTCGCCAGGGCGGCGGCGCCGTCGGCGAGTCCGACCATGACGGCGAGGGTGTGGCCGAGGACGTCGTGCATCTCGCGGGAGACACGGGTGCGTTCCCGGGCCGCGGCCAGGCGGGTCTGCTGGTCCCGTTCGGTCTCGAGGGCCACGATGTACGCCTTCGCCAGGCGTCCGGTGAGGGCCAGTCCCGCGCAGGCGGTGACGGCGAGCATGGCCAGCAGCGTGATCATCTCGGGGCGCTTGGCGTGCTGCAGGTGGCCGCTTCCCCAGAACGCCGCGGTCCAGACGATGAGTTGGGCGGCGGTGACCGTGCAGGCGAGGGCCAGCTGGCGGGGTCTGCCGTAGCGGCCGACGTTGTAGAGCGCGACGATCCGGGCGGCGTCGGCGCCGTTGAGGACGTTCAGTGGCAGCGCCAGGACGGAGGCGGCCGTGGTGAGGGCGAACACCAGGCCGGGACGGCGTTCGCGCCACAGCAGCGGGACGGTGTAGGCGAGGGTGAGGGCGATCTCGGCGGGCAGGTGGGTGCGGTTGGCCGGGTTGAGCAGGGAGGGCAGCCCGAGGACGGCGCAGAAGACGGGCACAGCCCACCGCCGCACCCGGGGGTGGTGGCGGTCGAGCATCCGCCACGCGGCCAGCCCGCTGATGATCGACACGGTGACGCGGTGGTCAGGATCGCTGGTCAGCGACTGCGGAAGCCGGGACGCATGCGGGGAGGCGCCGCGTGCAGGCACTTCGGTGGTCGGATCGGTCATGACGGGTTCGGGCCCTTTCGCTGTCCGGGCAGACCGCCCGCCGGCCCTCGGGGGAAGAGCCGACGGGCGGGGTCGAGGGGGCCGGGCGGGTGCCTACCCGAGGGGGGCGGGCGCCGCCGGCTCCTGTGCGGCCGGCGCGGGGAGGTGGGCGTGGCGGTCGCGTTCGGCCAGGGCGCGACGGAGCTTCTCGCCCTCCACGTCAACGTTGGGCAGAAGGCGGTCGAGCCAGCGGGGAAGCGCCCAGGCGCGCGCGCCGAGCAGGGTCATGACCGCGGGCACCAGGGTCATGCGGACGACGAAGGCGTCGAAGAGGACCGCGGTGGCGAGACCCATGCCGATGGACTTGACCAGGGCGACGTCGTCGAGCAGGAAGCCGGCGAACACCGAGATCATGATGACGGCGGCGGCGGTGACCACGCGGGCGCCGTGCCGGAACCCGGTGACGATCGCTTCGGTGGGGCCGGCGCCGTGGACGTACGCCTCGCGCATCCCGGAGACGAGGAACACCTCGTAGTCCATGGCCAGGCCGAAGACGACGCCGATCAGCAGGATGGGCAGCAGGCTGACGATCGGCGCGGTCTCGTCGATGCCGAAGACGTCCTTGAGCCAGCCCCACTGGAACACGGCGACCAGCACGCCGAGGGTGGCGACGACGCTGAGCAGGAAGCCGGCCGCGGCCTTCAGCGGGATCAGCACGGAACGGAAGACGAGCAGCAGCAGAACCAGGGCGAGGCCGACGACGATGGCGAGGTAGGGCACCATCGCCTCGCCGAGCTTGGCGGAGACGTCGATGTTGAGAGCAGTCGTGCCGGTCACCATGACCTGCGCGCCGCTGTCCTTCTCCACCGCGTCGCTGCGCTCGCGTATGTCGGCGACTAGGTCGACCGTCTCCTGGCTGGTGGGTGAGCTCTCCGGCACCGCGGTGAGCAGGGCGACGTCACCGGCCTCGTTGAAGACCGGGGGCCGCACGGTGGCGACGGCGTCCAGGCCGTCCAGCATGGCGGAGGTGTCCGTGGCCGCGGCCTTCGCGTCGGTGCTGCCGCGCGCGTCGACGACGACAGTGAGCGGGCCGCTGAAGCCCGGCCCGAAACCCTTGCTGAGGGTGTCGTAGGCCACACGCTGGGTGCTGCCGGGGGCGGCCATGCTGTCGTCGGGCAGGGTCAGCCGCAGCGACAGCGCCGGTATCGCCAGCACGCTCAGGCCGACGACGGAGGCCAGCAGCATCTTCCAGGGGTGCCGGGTGACGAAGCGGCCCCAGCGCACGCCCATCGTGTCGCGCCGGCCGTGCTGCGCGGCGCGCATGCGGCGGGTGGTGAGGCGGCCCTGGGCGACGCGGGTGCCGGTGAAGCCCAGCGTGGCCGGCAGCAGGGTGAGAGCGACCAGTACGGCGATGGTGATGGCGAAGGCCGCGGCCAGGCCCATGGTGGTGAGCATCGCGATGCCGATGACGCTCAGACCCGCTAGCGCGATGATCACCGTCAGGCCGGCGAAGACGACGGCCGAGCCCGCGGTGCCCAGGGCGCGTCCGGCGGCTTCCTCGGGCTCATGGCCCTCGCGTAGTTCCGTGCGGTAGCGGGAGACGATGAACAGGGCGTAGTCGATGGCCACCGCCAGACCCAGCATGAGCGCCAAAGTTTGCGCGTTGGAGGCCATGTCGACGAACGACGATGCGACGGTGATGGCGCACAGGGCCACACCGACGCCGACGATCGCGGAGAGCAGCGGCAGCCCGGCCGCGACCAGCGATCCGAAGGTGATGACCAGGACGAAGGCGGCGACCAGCAGGCCGATCAGTTCGGCGGCGTTGCTCTCCCCCTCCTCTAGCACCGCGTTGCCGCCCAGGCTGACGTTCAGGCCCGCCTTCTCACCCTTGTCCGCCACCTCGCGCAGGGCGTCCGACGCGGCGGAGGTGAGGTCGGCCTGCGGCACGCTGTAGGTCACCTGGGCGTAGGCGATGCTGCCCGTGGAGCTGACCAGGCCGCTGGCGAAGGGGTCGGCGACGCTCGCCACCTGCGGAGCCTTCCGCAGATCGGCGACCAGGGACTCCACCTGCCGCTGGTGTGCGGCGGACGTCAGCTTCCGCCCGTCCTTCGCCTCGATGACCACACGGGCCGTGGCGCCGGAGGCGGAG